>NC_008783.1:555000-855000 GCF_000015445.1 Bartonella bacilliformis KC583
GTTGGCGGTACAAAGCGCGTTAAAGTAGATGTTCGTGTAATTTCTTCAACGGTGCAAAATCTTGAAAATTTAATTTCTGATGGGCGATTTAGAGAGGATCTATTTCATCGTCTTTCCGTTGTGCCCATTTCTGTTCCACCGCTTTCTGCACGCCGTGAAGATATTCCTGAACTTGTTCATTATTTTGTTAAAACTATATCGCGGCAGATTGGTATCAAGCCACGTGATATCAGTGATGATGCTATAGCTGTTTTGCAATCACATACTTGGCCAGGCAATGTACGGCAGTTACGTAATAACATTGAACGTCTTCTTATTCTTGCACGTGATGATGATAGACCAATAACACCGGAATTGCTTCCTGTTGAAGTGAATGATTCTTTTCCGCATATGCAAATGGAAACAGATGAGAGTATAATGGATTTACCGTTACGTGAAGCACGTGAGTTATTTGAAAAAAGATATTTAACAGCTCAGATTGGGCGTTTAGGTGGCAATATATCACGTACTGCTGAGTTTATAGGTATGGAACGTTCAGCTCTACACCGTAAGCTTAAAGCGCTTGGAGTTTCATAGACTATGCGTGTTATTATTTGCGGAGCAGGGCAAGTCGGTTATGGTATAGCAGAGCGTCTTTCTTTTGAGAATCATGATGTTACTGTTATTGATACTGAAACGAAGCTGGTTGAAAAAATTCGTGATACGTTGGATGTTAGAAGCTTCGTTGGTCATGGTACACATCCTGAAGTTCTTTTAGCTGCGGGTGCCGATCAAGCTGATATGTTAATTGCAGTAACTTTATTTGATGAAGTCAATATGGTCGCCTGCCAAGTAGCGCATTCATTATTCAATGTGCCCACTAAAATAGCACGTATTCGTTCACAATCATATTTGAAACCATGTTATAAAACCCTTTTTGCAAGGGAAAATATTCCTGTTGATGTAGTTATTTCGCCGGAAATTGAAGTTGGGGAAATGGTTCTGCGTCGTATCGCGCTACCGGGAGCGATAGATGTCCTTTATTTTTGTGATGATGAAATTGTTGTGTTAGCTTTGAAATGTATGGAAGATTGTCCGATCATTAATACGCCCTTGCGTCAGTTAACGGAGCTTTTTCCTGATCTTCAGACAACGGTTGCTGCTATTAAGCGTGGTTCAGAATTATTGGTAGTGCATTCAGAGACACAATTGCGTGTTGGTGATATTACGTATCTTGTTGCAGCTCGCGATCAGGTGCGTCGTGCTCTTGGACTGTTTGGCTATAAAGAACAGGAAGCACATCGCATAATTATTGCAGGGGGTGGTCACATTGGTCTTTATGTTGCGCAAGCTATTGAAAAGCGCCTACATAAATTAAAATTGAAAATTATAGAGGCGCATAGAGAAAGAGCGCTGACAATTGCTGATCAACTTGAAAAAACAACAGTTTTACATGGTAATGTGTTAGATCCACTCATTCTTCAAGAAGCTGGGATTGATCAGGCTGATTTAATGATTACATTGACTAATCAAGATCAGGTTAATCTCTTAAGTGCTATTATAGCGAAGAGATTAGGATGCAAATCGAATATGGTATTAATTAATAATGTTGCTTATCAAGAGTTTAGTCGTGCAGTTGGTGTGGATACGCATCTCAATCCTCGTAGTGTTACGGTGTCAAGAATTTTGCAACAAATGCGCCGCGGGCGGATTCGTGCTGTTCATTCGGTTTTTAATGGTGCTGCAGAAATTATTGAAGCAGAGGCAATGCAAACGTCCTCATTGATTGGTAAAACATTATCAGAGCTCAATTTATCAGAAGGCTTACGGATTGGTGCGATTTATCGTAATAAGACAATAATCCAGCTTTCATCAGATACACGAATTTTACCTGGTGATCGGATAGTGATTTTTGCTCTTGCTGATTGTGTTCGTGATGTTGAGCAATTTTTCCGAGTAAGTTTGGAATATTTTTAATATTATTGATATTTGCACTTTTGGGTATGGTAAACAATTAAGGTTAGTTGATAGGCTTTGCCTAGCATCAATGGTTAAAACTGGTCAACGCGTTAAGCTTTTCAGCTATGAAAGAGTACAAAATGTACCTGTTGGTGTTGAGTTACAGAAGCTGAATCAATTTTGCTCCGTTCAATATTTTATCGACTTGATCCCAATTTTTTTGATCATCAACATAATCATACAATTGTTCAGTTTTCAGATATTTTCTCCGTTATGTTAATGAAATATAAACAAGGTGTTTGGTTAGATACAGATGTTTATCTTGTTCAACAGTTTTATCCAGAAGTAGGTGAAAATTGGTTAGCTAGAGAAAATGCTTTAAGAGTTGGGGTTTCTGCACACTGTATTTACCGCCTGATAGTCCGATTATAAAAACATTTGAAGATTATTTGGCGGGGACAGAAATTGTTCCTAATTGGTTGGGTTTTAAACGCCGTATTTGGAGACCATTTTGGTTAAAGACGAAGAGGAATAACCATTTTACCAAGAATGGTTGGAGTTACGATATTTGGTAATGATGGTATTTCGCGATTAGCTAAACAATATAATTTTTTCTATGAAGCAAAAGAAAAAGAAACATTTTATTATTGGACAGGATGAAAAGCTGAACGGATTTTTGATCCAGTTTTTGGTATTAAAATGTTAGAATATCCACGCTTTATAGGTTTTCATATTCACAGAAAAGCTAAGACAACTCAAAGACCTCAAGAAGGGAGCTTTTATCATTGGGCAGTGTCACGTACCCTGATGCGCAGGATTGGTTTGAGTAAGTTTATTGTTGTTATTTTTACATTACTAAAATTTTAATCTACTTGAAACATAATTGATTGTAGCTTGCGTAAGAGAGTATTATTAGCCTATGAGTAATGTGATTAATGCGTAAAGTAACATTTTTATATTGGTGGAAATAAAAAACATGAGTGATCTGGTAAAAACAGCTTTAAGTTTAGTTCCTATGGTTGTCGAGCAGACTAATCGTGGAGAAAGAGCCTATGATATTTTTTCCCGTCTCTTAAAAGAACGGATCATTTTCATTAATGGTCCTGTTGAAGATAGTATGGCGATGCTTGTGTGTGCACAGTTACTTTTTTTGGAAGCAGAAAATCCTAAAAAAGAAATTAGCCTTTATATCAATTCGCCCGGTGGTGTAGTAACATCTGGTATGGCGATTTATGATACTATGCAGTTTATTCGTCCTCCTATTTCTACACTATGTATGGGGCAAGCTGCATCTATGGGATCACTACTTTTAACAGCGGGAGCAAAGGGGCATCGTTTTTCATTGCCGAATGCACGTATCATGGTACATCAACCATCTGGTGGTTTCCAGGGTCAAGCTTCTGATATTGAACGGCATGCACAAGATATTATAAGGATGAAACGGCATTTGAATGAAATTTATGTCCAACATACAGGGCAGGATTACGAAATTATTGAAAACACGCTTGATCGTGATCATTTTATGACAGCAGAAGAAGCAAAGATGTTTGGTTTGATTGACGATGTTATACAATATCGTGCAGAAACTAAAAAAGAAGAGAAAGATTAGGGAATTTTTTACAGAAAATAGCATTTATTAAACATGTAAGGGTTGCCTTTAAAATAACTATTTTTAAATATAAAACCCTACAAAGATAGTAAATATTTAAAGATGTTGTAGCATTCTTAATTTTTTATAGTCTTTATATCTGTGGTTATGAAAAACTTCTTTAATAGAGACGAGCTGTTTTGTGTGTTGGAGTGAAAGGAAAGTAAAATGAGCAAAGTTAGCAATAGTGGGAGCGAACCAAAAAATACTCTCTATTGCTCATTCTGCGGCAAAAGTCAGCATGAAGTGCGTAAGCTCATTGCAGGACCTACTGTATTTATCTGTGATGAATGCGTAGAGCTATGTATGGATATTATTCGTGAAGAAAATAAGTCTTCAGGTATTAAGACGCGTGATGGTGTTCCTACACCACAAGAAATTATAGAGGTTCTTGATGATTATGTTATTGGGCAGCGATATGCAAAGCGCGTTCTTTCTGTTGCTGTTCATAATCACTATAAGCGTCTTGCACATCAGTCTAAAAATAACGCTATTGAGTTAGCAAAATCAAATATTCTTCTTGTTGGGCCAACAGGATGTGGCAAAACTTATTTAGCACAAACATTGGCACGCATCATTGATGTACCTTTTACTATGGCAGATGCCACGACTCTGACTGAAGCGGGCTATGTGGGTGAAGATGTTGAAAATATTATTTTGAAACTTCTTCAATCCGCTGATTATAATGTTGAACGTGCACAGCGTGGTATTGTGTATATTGATGAAGTTGATAAAATCTCTCGTAAAGCTGATAATCCATCGATTACAAGGGACGTTTCGGGTGAGGGGGTTCAGCAGGCGTTGCTAAAAATTATGGAAGGGACGATAGCCTCTGTTCCTCCGCAAGGTGGGCGTAAGCATCCACAGCAAGAATTTCTTCAAGTTGATACAACAAATATTTTGTTCATTTGTGGGGGCGCTTTTGCTGGCTTGGAACGTATTATTTCGGGGCGTGGTGAAAAAACTTCAATTGGTTTTTCTGCTACTATTAAAGCGCCAGATGAGCGTCGCGTTGGTGAAATTTTTCACGATTTAGAGCCTGAAGACCTTGTGAAGTTTGGTTTAATACCAGAATTTATTGGTCGTCTTCCCATTATAGCTACCTTGGAAGATTTAGATATTGATGCACTTGTTCGAATTTTGTCACAGCCAAAAAATGCTTTAGTTAAGCAGTATCAACATCTTTTTGAGATGGAAAATGTCGAATTAACATTTCATGAAGATGCTTTACGCGCTATTGCTAATAAGGCGATTGAGCGTAAAACGGGTGCTCGTGGTTTACGTTCGATTATGGAGAAGATTCTTCTTGATACTATGTTTGAATTACCAGCTCTTGAAGGTGTTCAAAAGGTGGTGATTTCAAGTGATGTTGTTGAAGGAAAGGCGCGCCCTCTTTATATTTATTCAGAGCGTGTAGAGGATAAAGAAAACGTATCTGCGTGATGTAAGGTTATTGTATAAACGATAATGGACGCTATTTGGGATATATATCTCTGGGCATTATGATGTGATTCTTGATTTATTTATCTATCGTTACCATCTTCATTTATTATAGGTGGCTAGTTTTTCTAGAGATAGTTTGTAGAGTGGGGGGATCGTCGGTTCCAGGAAGGTAAGATATGCAGTATATTAATGAAGAGACTAAGGTGATGGAGGAGCTTTATGCTGTTTTACCGCTCCGTGACATTGTTGTATTTCCACATATGATTGTTCCGCTTTTTGTTGGCAGAGAAAAGTCAATTCATGCTCTTGAAAAAATAATAACAGAAGATAAGCCAATATTATTGGCTACGCAAAAAAATGCTGCTGATGATGATCCAAAAGCAGAAGATATTTATGATATTGGTACGGTTGCTAATATTCTTCAGCTTTTAAAGCTTCCTGATGGAACTGTGAAAGTTTTGGTTGAAGGTACAGCGCGTGCAAAAATTAGCCAATTCATCACTAATGAAGATTATTATCAAGCTTATGCAGCTATTACAGAGGAATTTGAGGAAGATGAAGTTGAGATTGAAGCTCTTTCTCGATCGGTGATGGTTTATTTTGAAAATTATGTAAAACTTAATAAGAAAATTTCTCCTGAAGTTGTAAGTGCGGTTAGCCAGGTTTATGATCCTTCTAAGCTCGCTGATACTATTGCTTCCCATTTAGTCATTAAGCTTTCGGACAAGCAGGAAATTTTGGCTTTGCTGCCTATACGTGATCGTCTTGAGCGCGTGCTTTCCTTTATGGAAGGAGAAATTTCCGTTTTACAGGTTGAAAAGCGTATTCGTTCACATGTTAAACGGCAGATGGAAAAAACTCAACGAGAATATTATCTAAATGAGCAATTAAAGGCTATTCAGAGAGAGTTAGGAGCAAGTGACGATAGTCGCGATGAGCTATCTGAGTTAGAAGAACGCATTAACAGAACAAAACTTTCAAAGGAGGCACGTGCAAAGGCTAGTGCAGAGCTTAGAAAATTACGTAATATGTCTCCTATGTCTGCAGAGGCAACAGTTGTACGTAATTATCTTGATTGGCTTTTAGCTGTACCTTGGGGAAAAAAATCAAAAATTAAGAATGATTTGGATTTTTCTGAAAAAGTCATGGACAATGAACATTTTGGCCTTGAGAAAATTAAAGAACGAATCATTGAATATTTAGCAGTACAAAGCCGATCATCGAAAATAAAAGGTCCTATTATTTGTCTCTTAGGTCCTCCAGGTGTTGGAAAAACATCACTTGCACGTTCTATAGCAAAGGCGACAGGTCGTGAGTATGTTCGCATTTCATTAGGAGGGGTCCGGGATGAATCGGAGATTCGTGGACATCGTCGGACTTATATTGGTTCTATGCCTGGAAAAATTATTCAATCCATGAGAAAATCTAAGAAAACCAATCCTCTTTTCTTGCTTGATGAAATTGATAAAATGGGTCAGGATTTTCGTGGAGATCCTTCATCAGCTTTGCTGGAAGTGCTTGATCCTGAACAAAATGGTACATTCATTGATCACTATTTGGAAGTAGAGTATGATCTTTCTGATGTGATGTTTGTTGCAACTGCGAATACACTTAACATTCCAGGGCCATTAATGGATCGAATGGAAATTATTCGTATTGCAGGTTATACTGGATGTGAAAAGATGGAGATTGCTAAACGGCATCTTTTACCAAAAGTATTAAAGGATCATTCTCTATCTAAAAAAGAGTTCAGTGTTTCTGATGATGCAGTAAGGTCGATTATTCAATTCTACACACGTGAAGCTGGGGTCCGTAATCTTGAGCGTGAGGTAATGAAATTAGCTCGCAAATCAGTTACGAAAATTCTTAAAAATAATCAGAAATCTATAGCAATTACAGAAGATAATATTGACGATTTTCTAGGGGTAAAGCGTTATCGCTTTGGCCAAGTTGAAGGGGAAAATCAGATTGGTGTTGTTACTGGGCTTGCATGGACTGAAGTTGGTGGAGAATTGTTGACCATTGAGGGAGTTATGATGCCTGGTAAAGGCAAAATGACTGTGACTGGAAATTTACGTGATATCATGAAAGAATCAATTTCTGCGGCGGCATCTTATGTACGTTTTCGTGCTGTTGATTTTGGCATTAAACCAACGCTGTTTGAAGAGCGCGATATTCATGTTCATGTTCCAGAGGGAGCAACACCAAAAGATGGTCCATCAGCTGGTATTGCAATGGTGATAGCAATTGTTTCAGTCCTAACGGAAATAGCTGTTCATAAAGATATTGCAATGACTGGTGAAATTACTTTGCGTGGACGTGTTTTACCGATTGGTGGATTGAAAGAAAAATTGCTTGCAGCTCTTCGGGGAGGAATTAAAAAAGTGCTCATTCCTGAAGAAAATGCAAAGAATTTGGTTGATATTCCTGATGATGTCAAAAACAATATAGAAATTGTTCCTGTGAGTCATGTCAGTGAAGTGCTTAAGCATGCGTTAGTTTGCTTTCCTGAAGCTATTGAATGGACAGATCCTTCTAAAAAAGTGTCTACAACTGTTAGAACAGGGAGCGATGATGAAAGCATACCGGTTGCACATTGATTCATTTTTTGAATTTAGCGTTGTATTTTTCAAAGCAATGAAAAGCCATTTTAGGGGGAAAGGATTCTATTTTTTTGAAAAAAAATAAAAAAAACGTAAATAACTGTGGTTATTGCTAAAAAACAATATACTAGGACAAAATAATTCTTCAGTTTACTATAGTTTTCAATAAACTTGCTCATAATCGGTTAAGTTATATCCGGTGATACAGGAAAGGAAATATTCAATGAATAAAAGTGAATTGGTTAACTCCATTGCTGCAAAAGCAGGTGTCTCAAAAGCACAAGCTGGTTCTGTTTTAGATGCCTTTATTGCTTCTGTAACAGAAGCTTTAGGAGAAGGGGGTGATGTGCGTCTTCCAGGTTTTGGTTCTTTTGAAGTTTCTCGGCGTGCTGCTACAAAGGGACGTAACCCTTCGACAGGTGCAGAAATTAATATTCCAGCGCGTTCTGTCCCTAAGTTTTCTGCAGGAAAAAATCTTAAAGAAGCTGTTAATAAACGGTAATTTGAATTTCGTTTTAAAAACCCGGTTTATTTAGTAAGCGGGTTTTTTTTGAAGAGAGCTTTTTAGTCTTTTTCAAAGATAGATGTTTTATAAAGATTTGTTAGCAGGGGGGATGCGTGGCGTTTATCCTTTCGGATAAGATATGCCAGCTTATGAGCACTGATTTCGGGTGTAAATAGTAGCTCTTAGATTTTCGATTAATATACTGATTGATCTATATAGCTGAATTTACCATGATAACTGGGGTATTTGCGCTACCTAGAGTGTTGTTGATTATCGCTGATTATTTTAGAAAATGTTATTAGCGATTTTTTTCAAGGGGAAGAAAGATATAATTCTAGTCTATTTTATGATGAACTTTCATTAGAGTAAGAAACTTAAAATATTTTTTCTCTTAAACTATTCAACAAATGTTAAACTGGAGGTGGTATTTATTGATATAGATAGCCAAAAATAATTAATCTACCAGGTATAGATCATTAATACAACAGGCTATTAAAAATAGAGGGAAATTTTTTAGACGTTAAAGCCCACTGGTTGGAGTGTTAATATTTCTCCAGGCATTCTTTTCCAAAACTGGAAAGAGCGATAGGTTTTTTTGTGCTGTACTGATTAAAAGTTCTTAAACAGATCAAAGGTGAATCAATAGGTGTTTCATTAAGATCAAGTACAAAAATTTATTTTAAAGTTATTTTAATCCATTTAACCACTGTGTGCAGTCATTTAAGGCTCGTTCAACGATAGCTTGCCTCTTCGCTAATTTTTTTTCTTTGTATTGCATAGTTTTTCTTTGATGATTTGTAGAATCAATAGGTGGAAAAAGACCAAAATTGATATTCATTGGTTGGAAGGAGTGTTTCTCTGTTTCTTGAGTTACAATATACCCGCTGGTAATGTGATTTAAAAGGGCTCCGAATGCTGTGGTTTTTGGTGGCAAAGATGGATAAGTATTATTATATTCAGCAGCAGCGAAGCGTCCAGCAAGAAGTCCTATTGCAGATGATTCTACATAACCTTCGCAACCTGTAATTTGTCCAGCAAAACGCAATTGAGGTTTCTTCTTTAAACGAAGAGTTTCATCTAGAATGGTTGGTGAATCGAGGTAGGTATTGCGGTGAAGACCACCAAGACGTGCAAATTCTGCTTTTTCAAGACCAGGGATTGTTCTAAAGATACGAACTTGTTCACTATATTTCAGTTTTGTTTGAAAGCCAACCATATTATAGAGAGTGCCAAGCATATTATCTTGCCGCAATTGTACAATGGCATAGGCTTTAACTTTAGGGGTATGAGTATTAGTTAATCCCATAGGTTTCATGGGACCATGCCTTAAGGTTTCAACACCACGTTCGGCCATAACTTCGATTGGTAAGCATCCATCAAAATAAGGTACATTTTCAAATTCACGAAATTCTATTTTTTCTCCGTCTTTTAATGCTTGAATAAATGCTTCATATTGTTCTTTATCGAGAGGGCAGTTAATATAATCTTTTCCAGTTCCTCCAGGACCAATTTTGTCATAACGAGATTGATACCAACAAATATTCATATTAATGCTATCGGTATAAATGATGGGTGCAATGGCATCAAAAAAAGAAAGAGCTTCTGTTCCTGTTACTGCTTGTATTGCATAAGCAAGTGCAGGTGAAGTGAGAGGACCGGTTGCAATAATAACATTGTGCCAGTTTTCAGGGATATCATGGATTTCTTCACGTTTTATGGTTATAAGAGGATGATTTTCAAGTGATTCTGTAACGGTTTGAGAAAATCCATCACGATCAACAGCAAGTGCGCTTCCAGCTGGCACTTTATTGGCATCTGCGGCTTTCATAATTAGGGATTTAGCTAATCGCATTTCAGCATGTAAAAGTCCTACAGCATTTGTCAATGAATCATCCGAACGGAATGAATTTGAACAGACGAGTTCTGCAAGTTTATCGGTTTTGTGAGCTTCAGATAGTCTTTGTGGCCGCATTTCGTGCAAAATAACGGGGATTCCTAATTGAGCAATTTGCCAACTTGCTTCACTTCCTGCTAAACCACCGCCGATGATATGGATTGGGAGATTTAATTTATTTAACATGATTTAACTTTAGCAAAAGCAATGTTGTCTGAAAAGCATAGATTTTTTATCTATAAATTTGTGAAAACAACATTTGTTAGAGTATTAAAATATATTTTCTAGCTTTTTTTCTTTAATTGGTTGAAATTGAATGGTATAGAGACACCGCTTGTATGAGATTATTGGTTTACAGGTTTAAGCGGGTGTGGCGAAATTGGTAGACGCATCAGATTTAGGTTCTGGCGGGAGACCGTGGGGGTTCGAGTCCCTCCACCCGCACCAAGGCGATTGCTTTGAATGCTACGGATTTCTGAATATTTTGAAAATCCATTTCATGTAAACTGGACATTCAAGTGTTAGCATGTTGGTCTGGCACATAGTGTTGGATATCGTTGTTCCCGGAGTGAGGTTATACGCCTCCTCAAAGAAATGAAGGTTGTTCGATGCAGGTTACCGAGACACTTAATGAAGGACTGAAACGCGAAATTCAAGTCATGGTTCCAATGAAAGATTTGGAAGCGAAGTTAAACGAACGATTGGATGATACTAAAGGGAAAATCAAGTTGAATGGTTTTCGCCCTGGTAAAGTGCCTTCTAGTTATTTACGAAAAATGTACGGTAAATCTTTTATGGCTGAAGTTCTGAATGAAATCATTAATGATGCTCCTCGTTCTATTTTGGTTGATCGTAATGAGCGTTCAGCAGTGCAACCACAAATTGACATCAATGAAGATCAAAAAGTTCTAGATGGCGAGGCTGATTTTATTTTCAATTTAAAATATGAAGTTTTGCCAGAATTTGAAATTAAAGATTTTAAAGATATAGAAATCACTCGTGAAATTGCTGATGTTTCTGAACAGGAAATTGATGAGGAAGTAAAAAAAATTCTTTCTTCTACGCGTAGTTATTCGGAAGGGGATGCTCCTTCTGAAGAGGGTGATCGCGTTACAATCGATTATCTCGGAAAAATTGATGATGTCCCATTTGATGGTGGAACAGGTCATGATGTGCAATTGGTTCTTGGCTCGAACCAATTTATTCCTGGCTTTGAGGAACAGTTAGTTGGTGTAAAGGCTGGTGATACAAAAGCGATTTCTGTTAAGTTCCCTGATAATTATGGTGTCGCGCATTTAGCTGGTAAAGATGCAGTTTTTAACATCACTGTTAAGACTGTATCCAAACCAGATGAACTAAAAATTGATGATGAAGCAGCTAAAAAGCTTGGTTTAGAATCTCTCGACCGTCTGCGTGAAGTTGTTCAAGGGCAGATTGAAAATCAATATGGCTTAATGACGCGTCAAAAAATTAAACGTCAAATTCTTGATTCATTAGATGCTGATTATAATTTCGAGATTCCTGAGCGTCTTGTAGAAATTGAATTTAATAATATATGGGCTCAAGTTAATAGCGATCTACAAAAATCGGGTAGAAGCTTTGAAGATGAAAACACTACAGAGGAGAAAGCGCGGGAAGAATATCATATGCTTGCGCAGCGTCGTGTTCGTCTTGGTTTAGTGCTTTCTGAAATTGGGATGAAAGCTAATATTCAAGTCAGTGAAAGTGAGTTACAAACAGCAATTTTTGAGCAGGTTCGCCAATATCCTGGGCAAGAAAAAGAGATTATGAATTTTTTTCGTCGCACGCCAGAAGCTATCGCGAATTTACGTGCACCTATTTTTGAAGAAAAAGTTATTGATTATTTACTGACACATATAAAAATTAAAGATAAAAAAGTGACAGTTGAAGAATTGATGAAAGAATTTGATGAATCAGATGCAATCGAGAAAAGCTTAGTTAAGAAAAAAACTGCTTCAGATAACAAAAAATCTAACGAAATTAAGAAAAAATCTACAATGAAAAAAGTGTAAAAGAATAGGAAAGTGTAGCCAAAAAGAAAACACTTAAAAGTGTAATTTGTGAACTGATGAATGAATCTAATAAAACTGAGCCTTTTATTAGTTTTTTATGCTAGGTTTGCACTAATGGCCATTCTAGATTAGCCATTGGATGTGTTTAAAATATTGATAGTGGATTAACCAATGCAAATGATTGATATTCGTCCACCTGATCCTAGGCATTTTATTTCTGGATCTACAGGTGATTGGGAGGTTGTTATTGGCATGGAGGTTCATGCACAGATTGTGTCGGATTCGAAACTTTTTTCG
The DNA here is from genome assembly GCF_000015445.1 of Bartonella bacilliformis KC583. Lineage (NCBI taxonomy): Bacteria > Pseudomonadati > Pseudomonadota > Alphaproteobacteria > Hyphomicrobiales > Bartonellaceae > Bartonella > Bartonella bacilliformis. The sequence goes on from NC_008783.1 coordinate 567,362, forward strand.
GGTGCATCGACCAAATTTGGTGCTGAACCAAATAATCATGTGTCGCTTATTGATGCAGCTATGCCTGGTATGTTGCCTGTTGTTAATCAAGAATGTATTCGCCAAGCTATTCGAACTGGTTTAGGGCTAAAGGCTCAAATTAATTTGAAGTCTGTTTTTGATCGTAAGAATTATTTTTATCCAGATTTACCACAGGGATATCAGATTTCACAGTTTCATTATCCGATTGTCGGTGAAGGAAAAGTCACTATATCAATCGGGCCAGATTCAAATGGTCAATTTGAGGATGTTGAAATTGGAATTGAGAGGCTTCATCTTGAGCAAGATGCTGGAAAATCAATACATGATCAGCATCCAACAATGTCTTTTGTAGATCTTAATCGTTCTGGTGTAGCCTTAATGGAAATTGTTTCCAAGCCTGATATGCGTTCATCAGAAGAAGCTAAAGCTTATATAACAAAATTGCGGATGATTCTTCGCTATTTGGGTACTTGTGATGGCAATATGGATGAAGGCTCTATACGTGCAGATGTCAACGTATCAGTTCGCCGTCCTGGGGAGCCTTTGGGAACTCGTTGTGAAATTAAGAATGTTAATTCTATTCGTTTTATTGGTCAAGCGATAGAGTATGAAGCACGTCGTCAGATTGCAGTGCTAGAAGATGGCGGTGTAATAGATCCAGAGACTCGGCTCTTTGATGCAGCTAAATGTGAAACGCGGTCTATACGTTTAAAGGAAGAGGCTCATGACTATCGTTATTTTCCTGATCCTGATCTGTTGCCGTTGGAATTTGATCAAGCGTTTGTTGATGCTTTAGCTTCAGAATTGCCGGAGCTTCCGGATGATATAAAAGCGCGTTTTATCAATGACATGGGATTGACTGTTTATGATGCTTCTATTCTCATAACAGAAAAAGAAATTGCTGATTATTTTCAAAAAGTAGCACGTGGGCGTGATGGAAAAATGGTTGCTAATTGGGTGATCAATGATCTTTTAGGCGCTTTGAACAAAAATAATTGTAAAATTGAAGATACGCCAGTTAAACCAGACCAATTAGGAGCAATTATTGATCTGATAGAAGAAGGGATTATTTCTGGAAAAATTGCCAAGGATTTATTTGAGATTATTTGGCATGAAGGGGGGGATCTACGTCAAATTGTGGAAGAACGTGGTATGAAGCAGGTGACAGATACAGGGGCTATTCAAAGCGCTGTTGATGAAATTATGGCTAATAACCCGGATAAAGTTTCTCAGGCAAAAGAAAAACCTGCTTTAGTTGGTTGGTTTGTTGGGCAAGTTATGAAGGAAACAGGAGGCAAAGCTAATCCTCAAACTGTTAATAAACTAGTTAAAATGAAACTTGAAATAGATTAATCTCGTAAAGTAGAAAATATTTCTAATATGATATTTTCTCAGAGTGAGAACAATAAAAATTGAAAATTTGTTGTTCGAAAGAGTTTTTGATGGTATTTCATAAGAGTTTTCTTGCCTTTGGTGATTTTAAGAGTGATATGAGTTTACTTCGATGATTAAGCTCATGTATACACTAGAGAAGTGAGATAGAGAAAATGGCCGGTTTTTTAAAACAAACTTTTACGTGGTGGAATGGTAATACCATTAATACGCGCTTTTTTACGTGGCGTAAAGGGAGGCGTATAGGAGAAGATCAGTTTGGCAATATTTATTATGAAGGCGGTCATCATAAAGATGGTTATCCGCGCCGTTGGGTAATTTATAAAGATTTTTCTGAGGCTTCCACTATTCCTCCAGGTTGGCATGGCTGGATTCATCATCGTTGTGATATGCCACCTACAGAAGAGAATTATAAAGCACATGAGTGGGAAAAACCTCATAGTGAAAACATGACAGGAACAAAAGAAGCTTATCGACCAAAAGGGTCTATCGCTTATAGTGCTGAGCATCTTTCTGCGCGTAAAGATTATGATGCATGGTTTCCTAAAAAATAGAGTGTTTTAATTGATGTGTTATTTTGTTTCCTTAACTGGCCATATTTAGAGTCGAAGTTATTATTTAAATTAATTGATGTGGTGTTTATGAAGTTTTGTTTAGTATCAAAATTCAGGCATTTTTCTTGCGTTTTTTTAATGGGAATGGTGGGAGTCTTGTTGTGGGTAGGGAATATGCAAGCAAAACGTGTTAGCAATACGATTGCTGTTTTTTCTGGCCTCGATAAGATTACTGGTCGAACTACTCGTTTTGAGGTTCCTATTGATAGAGTTTATCAATTTGGTGCTTTGCAAGTAACGCCACGAATATGTTATACAAGTTCTGAGGATGAGCCCGCTCGTCCAGCTAGTTTTATTGAAGTCAATGAAGTAACATTGGATAAAAAAACGCAGCGTATTTTTACGGGATGGATATTTGCAGATAGTCCTGGTTTGAATGCAGTCGAGCATCCTATTTATGATGTATGGTTAAAAGATTGCAAATAAAATATCGTTAGTTTTCCCGCTGAATGATTTTCAAAGTAGTCATTCCTAGAATAAAACTGCATGCAAGGAAAAATTTTTAATTTTTTTAGAGTGTTATTGCTTTTATGTAAGCTTGACACAAGGATAGTTTTTTAAACTGTAATGGTCGCTTTTTAAACTTGATAGGCATCAATGATGTGCGCACCGTTACATTTAACAAAAAAATTGTTGGCTGCTGCACTTATGATAACCCTAGTAGGGTGCCAATTGTCAAATGAACCAACTATAAAGCATAGTTATGACATACAGGTCACAGAAGTAAGCTCAGGAAATTTTTATTACACCCATAATCCTTTAATTTTGCTTGAGATGCAAGCGAAGTGGGTTAGTAATCAAGGTTATGTTCTTGACATAACAACAACTTCGACTAATTCAGGTGATCTTAATTTAACTTTAGCATGGTCTCAAAATCGCAATTATCGTTATATTCCAGGCGAGAAATTAGTAATTATGTGTGTTATTGGTTGTACAGTGTCTGAAAAGGGACGCTTATTTATCCCTGAAGATGAATTTCATACATATGCACGTACGGGCTTTAAATTTCAATTGATAGGACGTGGTAATTCTGTAGATGGTTTTCTTGATGCACGTGCTTTTCGGCGTGTTTTGTATAAGATGCAAGTTTTACCACGCAAGTGATATCCGATATTGAGAAGTGCACACTAGAAAAATCTAGAATTGACGATTTTTTCATTATTATTGCAGTTGGTATACTGAGATTTTTTATAGTGGAGATTGTATGTAAAATGAAAATTACTCATTCTCAATATGATGATGCTTTATTGTCGCCAAATCGACCTAAAGAACCGTTATTGAATGTTCCTTTTATTATAATTTTTTTGATAGCATTTTGTTTTTTCATTTATTTTGTTTCTGATCAGCTTCATGCTAGAATTCTTGTGTTGTTTGCATTTATACCGGCTTTTTTTAAGGCTGATCCTGTAGGCTTTTCTCATACTGTTGTTAGTTATTCATTTATGCACGGTAGTTTAGGACATATTGCGCTTAATATGATTTGGCTTTTGGTTTTTGGGTCTCCTTTGGTAAGGCATTTAGGCAATTTACGTTTTTTAATTTTTTGGGTCTTAACAGCGGTTGCATCTGTATTAACTTATTTTATTTTTCATCAAAACAGTGAGATACCGCTTATTGGAGCATCAGGCGCGATTTCTGGAATGATGGGCGCTGCTGCACGTTACTTTTTTTCTACTTGTTCTAATTCTAGTACAAGAGATGGAAAATTTGAGGGACCTATATTGTCGATCAGGGAATCTCTCCATTCAAGGACTGTGCTTATTTATATTGGTGTGTGGTTTATGATTAATTTTATCACAGGCATATTTCCACATTTTAGCGAAGAAGATAATGTTTCAATAGCATGGGAAGCTCATGTTGGTGGTCTGATTTCAGGATTTTTATTGATTAGTTTTTTTAACATTCCATGGAGAAAATCAAAAATTACGGTCTAAGATATTTATGAGTTGCGTAAAGAGCAATTGTTGCTGCATTTGAAACATTTAATGATTTAATATTTCCAGGCATATCAAGGCGTGCCAATGCACAAACAGTTTCGCGTGTTTTTTTGCGCAAACCTTTTCCTTCTGCTCCTAAGATTAGGGCAATTTTTTGACCTGTTAATGCGATCTCTAGTGGTTTTCCGCCCTCTGAATCAAGTCCGAAGCTGATAAAATCAGCTTTATGGAGTTCTTTAAGTGCTTCAGCGAGGTTGCGTACAGTAATATAATCGATCATTTCCAAAGCTCCAGAAGCTGCTTTGGCAAGTACACCGCTTTCTTGCGGTGAGTGGCGATGAGTGGTAATGAGTGCTCCAGCTTTAAATGCAACTGCAGAACGCATAATGGCACCAACATTATGGGGGTCGGTAATTTGATCCATTACAACAACAAGATCAGTATGAGTAAGTTCGGATAAATGGCGTGATTTGAGAGGTTTAGTTTCTAAGACAACACCTTGATGCACTGCGTCACTTCCAATAAGGGTATCCAATTTTTTAGGCGAGCACAATTCTAGAAGACAAGGTGGATTTGATTCGACTATATTCAGCCGTTTTAAGGCGTTTGGTGTGGCATAGAGACATTCTAAGACCCTATTAGGATTTTGAAGAGCTGCATTAACCGCATGGATACCGTAAAGACGGATTTTTTCTGCTGTTAATGGAGAAGGGCCGTATTTGAAACGTGCTGAAGGTGAGGAAATAAAACCTTTTGTGTCACGATATTGGCGACGAAGGCTTGCAAAATAAGAATTTCTACGTGCTTTTTCTATCATATTTTTCTTATAATCCGTTAATCGAAAATATCGATAAAAAAAAGATAAATTTAAAGATTATTATCAGGAAATTTGTATAAAACTGTATTTATTTTGTTGACAGATACAAGACTAATCGTCATAACCGCTCCGCGACCGGTTGAATTTTAGAAAAATTGTTATTAAATGGTGATGGTTTTCGCAAAACTCTACTGATTTAATGGAGGGGTGCCCGAGTGGTTAAAGGGGGCGGACTGTAAATCCGTTGCGTATGCTACGTTGGTTCGAATCCAACCCCCTCCACCATTTATCAGATAGCGAGTTAGGATGCGGGTATAGCTCAATGGTAGAGCAGCAGCCTTCCAAGCTGAATATGCGGGTTCGATTCCCGCTACCCGCTCCAGATATTTGGGGATTAAGCAAAATCGTGGTAGAATTTTTTTCTATCGTGAATGAGGCGGACTTTTTTCGTCTTTTGGTGTAATAGTCGGACTGGTAATCAGCCCGGTAGAGTTTGGTTCTGAAGGCCTGTTTCACAGGTGCTAAGAGACAAGAGATCGACAACGATGGCAAAGAGCAAATTTGAACGTACGAAGCTGCATGTTAATATTGGCACGATTGGTCACGTTGACCATGGTAAGACGTCATTGACAGCAGCGATTACGAAGTATTTTGGTGAATTTAAAGCCTATGACCAAATTGATGCGGCCCCTGAAGAGCGGGCGCGTGGGATTACCATTTCTACTGCACATGTTGAATATGAAACAGATCAGCGTCACTATGCGCATGTTGATTGTCCTGGGCATGCAGACTATGTGAAGAATATGATCACAGGGGCAGCGCAAATGGATGGTGCTATTCTGGTGGTTTCTGCGGCAGATGGTCCAATGCCTCAGACCCGTGAGCATATTTTGTTAGCGCGTCAGGTTGGTGTTCCTGCGATTGTTGTTTTTTTGAATAAAGTTGATCAGGTTGATGATGCTGAGCTTTTGGAACTTGTTGAGCTTGAGGTTCGGGAGCTTCTTTCAAAATATGATTTTCCAGGGGATGATATACCGATTGTTAAGGGGTCAGCATTAGCTGCTCTTGAAGATTCGGATAAAAGCATAGGAGAGGATGCTGTTCGTCTTTTAATGAGTGAGGTTGATAGATATATACCGACCCCTGAGCGTCCAGTTGATCAATCATTTTTGATGCCGATAGAGGATGTGTTTTCGATTTCAGGGCGTGGAACGGTTGTAACCGGTCGTGTTGAGCGTGGAGTTGTTAAAGTTGGTGAAGAAATTGAGATTGTAGGGATACGTCCAACGTCTAAGACGACGGTTACTGGTGTTGAGATGTTTCGCAAGCTTTTGGATCAAGGTCAAGCCGGTGATAATATTGGTGCATTGCTTCGTGGTATTGACCGTGAGGGGATTGAGCGTGGTCAGGTTTTAGCGAAACCTGGTTCCGTGACTCCGCATACCAAATTTAAAGCGGAAGCTTATATTTTGACGAAAGACGAAGGGGGACGTCATACGCCGTTTTTTACGAATTATCGTCCTCAGTTTTATTTTCGTACGACAGATGTGACAGGGATTGTTACGCTTCCTGAAGGAACAGAAATGGTTATGCCTGGTGATAATGTTGCGATGGATGTATCTTTGATTGTTCCTATTGCCATGGAAGAGAAGCTTCGTTTTGCGATCCGTGAAGGGGGGCGTACTGTTGGGGCTGGTATCGTTTCTAAAATCATCGAGTAATTAGAATAATTGTTTAGGGATATATTGGGGGTGTTTTCCTTCTAAGAGTTAGGGGTATAGCTCAGTTGGTAGAGCGGCGGTCTCCAAAACCGTAGGTCGCGGGTTCAAATCCTGCTGCCCCTGCCGTGTTAATTGCTGTTTTAGTTGTATTGCTGAGTGAAAAGAAAGAAGAAGGTTAACTTCTTTTTTTACTTTTTTTGTATAAGACTTGTTTTTTTGTATATGAATCGGTATTGAATAGAAAATGAAAAGATCTCATAAAAAGGAGGAGAGATTTTTTTTATTTTTATATCATTTATTTATTGCATGATTTGTAATAAAATTGGGAAGAATATAGTGTAACTGATGATATCATGACCAATCCAATTGCCTTCTTAAAACAGGTTCGTGCAGAAATCACGAAAATAAAGTGGCCTACACGTCGTGAGACGGTTATTTCTACTGTTATGGTGCTGGTAGTGACGGCAGTTGCTTCAGCTTTCTTTTTTATTGTAGACCAGGTTATAAATTTTAGTGTGTGGCAGGGTATTGATCTCTTAAAGTATATTTTTGGTTGATCCTATAAGGAAGTGTGGCAGTGGTTGCTCGTTGGTATATTGTTCAAGCATATTCGAACTTTGAAAAAAAAGTGGCAGAGGCCATTAGTAAAGAGGCAAAGCAAAAAGGGCTTGATCATTTGTTTAAAAAGATCTTTGTTCCAATAGAGCGCGTTGTTGAAGTTCGTCGGGGGCGTAAAGTTGATTCTGAGCGCAAATTTTTTCCTGGTTATGTTCTTGTTTGTGCTGAATTGACGGATGATGTTTATCACCTTATTAAGAATACTCCTAAAGTAACTGGTTTTTTGGGTTCAGATGCACGACCTGTTCCTATTTCTGATAGAGAGGCTGAGCAAATTCTGCAACAGGTTCAGGAAGGCGTTGAGTCTCCGAAATCCTCTGTTACATTTGAAGTTGGTGAGCAGGTACGAGTAGCTGATGGGCCTTTTATTTCATTTAATGGTGTTGTTCAGGAAGTTGAAGAGGATCGTTCTCGTCTTAAAGTTGAGGTACTAATTTTTGGGCGTCCTACGCCTGTTGATTTAGAATTTGGTCAAGTTGAAAAACTTTGATTGAAATTGAAGTGATTTTTGATCACTTTAAATGATAGGTGGAAGGTGAATTTATGGTTTTTGCCAGCTTAATGATCCGGACCACCCAACTGCAGTGGGTATTTGGCATAATGAAGTGCCAGTTTATCGATGTTAAGTAAAGGCAGATTATTATGGCAAAAAAAAATGCAGGTCAGCTAAAATTGCAAGTTCCAGCAGGGGCAGCTACCCCTTCTCCGCCAATAGGTCCTGCTCTTGGGCAGCGTGGTATTAATATCATGGAGTTTTGTAAGGCGTTTAATGCAGCTACGCAAGAGATGGAAAAGGGAGCACCAATTCCAGTAGTTATTACTTATTATCAAGATAAGTCTTTCACATTTTCTTTAAAGACGCCTCCTGTGTCCTTTTTTTTGAAAAAGGAAGCAAATTTGAAATCTGGTTCAAAAGAGCCTGGTAAGGTGTTTGTAGGGACTATCTCTCGTGACAAGATTTGTTCAATCGCAGAAGCGAAAATGAAAGATCTTAACGCAAATAACATTGAAGCAGCGATGCGCATGATTGAAGGTTCTGCTCGCTCTATGGGTTTAGAAGTGGTAGGCTAATGTTATGGTAAAAATAGTGAAAAGAATAAAGAAAATTCGTGAAGGCATTAATTTTAATGAACTTTATACTTTAACAGATGCTGTTTCGATGGTTAAAGAGCGTGCAGTGGCTAAGTTTGACGAAACAATAGAGATTTCGATGAATTTGGGTGTCGATCCTCGTCATGCAGATCAAATGGTGCGTGGTGTTGCTCATCTTCCTAATGGGACAGGAAAAAATATTCGTGTTGCTGTTTTCGCGCGTGGTGATAAAGCTGAAGAGGCTAAAGCTGCTGGTGCTGATATTGTTGGTGCCGAAGATTTGTTTGAGACAGTTAACGGTGGGACGATAAATTTTGATCGTTGTATTGCAACACCAGATATGATGCCTCTTGTTGGTCGTCTCGGTAAGGTTCTTGGTCCAAGAAGTTTAATGCCAAATCCGAAAGTTGGAACTGTGACAACGGATATTGCTGGTGCTGTTAAAGCCTCTAAAGGAGGGGCTGTTGAATTTCGTGTTGAGAAGGCTGGAATTGTGCACGCTGGTGTTGGTAAGGCTTCTTTTGGAGCTGAGCAGCTCATAGAGAATATTAAAACTTTTGTTAGTGCGGTTATTAAGGCTAAGCCACAAGGTGCAAAAAGTGAATATATTAAGCGGGTTGCAGTTTCTTCAACGATGGGTATTGGGATTAAAGTTGATCTTGTAACGATTCGTTCAGAGTGAATTTTAAAAAATATGATCTTATTTCGGATTATATTTAAATTGTATTTGGGGTGTTGGTTTTTCTGACATCCACTTATCTGAGCTTTATTAAGCTCGGGTCATGCCGAAAGAAATTTCGGAATGTCCTGTCCGAGATTGTAGGTGATACTTTGGGTATCTTAATCGAAAGAAAGCCTACATGAGATTGAGATAAGAACTTTAGGGTTAAGAAACTAAAGGGATTTGAGTTAAGGTTACCTTTGATCGTTTGTGCGTGAAGAAGGGGACAGGATTCTCGTCGATGGCATAAAACTTTATGCTATTAAAGGTAATGAACAGGTTTTTTTTTAAGTAAACTTGTTAAATGGAGAAAGACAGTGAATAGAGCGGAAAAACGTGAATTTGTCACATGGCTTAACAAGATTTTTCAAGAGTCTGGTTCTGTCGTTGTTGCGCATTATTCTGGTTTGACAGTTTCACAGATGAGTGATCTTCGTTCAAAAATAGGTGAAGCTGGTGGTGCTGTTAAAGTTGCCAAAAACACTCTTGCTAAAATTGCTCTTCAGGGTACGAAATCTGAGTCGATGGCAAATTTATTCACCGGGCAAACACTTATTGCTTATTCAGAAGATCCAATTGTAGCACCGAAGGTTGCTGTTGATTTTGCAAAAGCCAATGATAAATTGGTTATCCTCGGTGGTTCGATGGGAGCAGTAAGTTTGAGTGTTGATGCTGTGAAGTCTTTGGCTTCATTGCCTTCACTGAACGAATTGCGGGCAAAGCTTGTGGGTATGATTTCTACACCTGCGACCCGTGTTGCTCAAGTTATCAAAGCACCCGCTGGTCAGGTTGCACGTGTAATTGGTGCCTATGCTCAAAAGGGGGAGGCTGCTTGAAGCCTGTGTTCGTAATTTATTTTACGAAATGGCTTTGGGACTTTTCTGTTTTTTTGGATAAGTTTAAATAATAATTCAAATCTTTTAATTTAAGGAATTTAAAACATGGCTGATCTAGCAAAGATCGTAGAAGACCTTTCTAACCTTACCGTTTTGGAAGCTGCTGAGCTTTCAAAATTACTTGAAGAAAAATGGGGAGTATCTGCTGCTGCTCCTGTAGCAGTTGCTGCTGTTGGTAGTGCTGCTGCTCCAGCTGCTGAAGAAAAGACAGAGTTTGATGTCGTTCTTGTTGATGGCGGTGCTCAGAAGATAAATGTCATTAAAGAAGTTCGAGCTCTTACTGGTCTTGGTCTTAAAGAAGCAAAAGACTTAGTTGAAGGAGCACCTAAGCCGATTAAAGAGGGTGTTTCTAAAGATGAAGCAGAAAAAATTAAAGCTCAACTTGAAGCGGCTGGTGCTAAAATTGAACTTAAATAATTTTTTATCAGCAGACATGTATTTCTTATGTCTGCTGATTTCTCCTTTTCGTTAAAGGAGTTTAATTGTTTCAGCCATTTCCTAACAGTTTATAGCTGTAGGGAAGTGAGTTGTATTTGTGAGAATTTAACAATTAAACCAAGTTAAAATTGGTTAAGGTGTATAGAATAAAAATAGTGCCTATTTGACAGGGTATTAAATAAACGGGTCTGTATGTGCAGACTAATGACGTAAAGCTTTCAAGGTTTAGTCTACTTTGAATAGTGAAAATCGAGGAGCGACGATGGCTCAGACTCTAGCAATGATGTCTCAATTCAATGGTCGTAAGCGCGTGCGCAAATTTTTTGGTAAGATTCCTGAAGTCGCAGAGATGCCGAATCTTATTGAGGTTCAGAAAGCGTCATATGATCAATTTCTCATGATTAAAGAGCCGAAAGGTGGGCGTCCAGATGAAGGTCTGCAAGCTGTTTTTAAATCGGTATTTCCTATTTCGGATTTTTCCGGTACAGCTATGCTCGAATTTGTGCGTTACGAATTTGATGCACCAAAGTTTGATGTTGAAGAATGTCGTCAGCGCGATCTAACTTATGCAGCACCATTAAAGGTGATATTACGCTTAATCGTATTTGATATTGATGAAGATACCGGTTCTAAAGATATTAAGGATATCAAAGAGCAGGGTGTCTATATGGGCGATATGCCTTTAATGACGAGTAATGGTACTTTTATCATTAACGGTACAGAGCGTGTTATTGTTTCGCAGATGCATCGTTCTCCCGGTGTGTTTTTTGATCATGATAAAGGAAAATCTCATTCGTCAGGAAAGGTTCTTTTTGCAGCCCGTGTAATTCCCTATCGTGGTTCTTGGTTAGATATTGAATTTGATGCGAAAGATATCGTTTATGCTCGCATTGATCGGAGACGAAAGATTCCGGTTACTAGCTTTCTGATGGCATTGGGTATGGATGCATCGGATATTTTGTCAACCTTTTATAATAAAGTTACTTATGAGCGGGTTGAAAGTGGGTGGCGTATTCCTTATTCAGTGGATCGCTTTAAGGGAGTAAAATTGGTTTCTGATCTTGTTGATGCAGAGAGTGGAGAGGTTGTTGCTGAGGCTGGTAAAAAGCTAACAGCTCGCACTGCAAAGCTTTTAGTAGAAAAGGGTCTAAAGGCGATTAGAGTCAGTGAAGATGAATTATTAGGGTCTTATTTAGCGGATGATATCGTTAATTATGAAACAGGTGAGATTTATCTTGAAGCTGGTGATGAAATTGATGAAAAAGTATTAAAAGTTTTATTTGATGTTGGTGCTAATCAAATCAATATTCTTGATATTGATCACATGAGTGTTGGAGCATATATCCGCAATACTTTAAAAGTAGATAAAAATGAAAGTCGGCAAGATGCGTTATTTGATATTTATCGGGTGATGCGTCCAGGAGAACCACCAACAATAGATACAGCGGAAGCTATGTTCCACTCGTTGTTTTTTGATTCTGAGCGTTATGATCTTTCGGCTGTTGGTCGTGTTAAGATGAATTTGCGTATGGGGCTTGATTGCCCTGATACGGTTCGTGTTTTGCGTCAAGAAGATATTATTGGTGTTGTTAAGATGCTGGTTGAATTGCGCGATGGCCGTGGTGAAATTGATGATATCGACAATCTTGGTAATCGTCGTGTTCGATCAGTTGGGGAATTGATGGAAAATCAATATCGGGTTGGTTTGCTTCGTATGGAGCGTGCGATAAAGGAACGCATGTCTTCAGTTGAAATTGATACTGTTATGCCACAAGATTTGATTAATGCGAAACCAGCTGCGGCAGCTGTTCGCGAGTTTTTTGGGTCTTCGCAATTATCGCAGTTTATGGATCAAACTAATCCATTATCAGAAATTACTCATAAACGTCGTCTTTCTGCTCTTGGGCCAGGTGGTTTAACTCGTGAGCGTGCAGGTTTTGAAGTGCGCGATGTGCATCCTACGCATTATGGTCGTATTTGTCCGATTGAAACGCCTGAAGGTCCAAATATTGGATTGATTAATTCTTTAGCGACTTTTGCGCGAGTTAATAAATATGGTTTCATTGAGAGTCCATATCGCAAAATTACCGATGGTAAAGTGACGACTGAGGTTGTTTATCTTTCTGCTATGGAAGAAGCAAAACATTATGTAGCTCAAGCCAATTCTTCACTAGATTCAGAAGGACGTTTCACAGAAGAGTTTGTAGTTTGTCGTCATGCAGGTGAAGTTTTGATGGTGCCACGTGATCACATAGATTTAATGGATGTTTCACCAAAACAGTTGGTTTCTGTAGCTGCTTCTCTTATTCCATTTTTGGAAAATGATGATGCGAATCGTGCGTTAATGGGATCAAACATGCAACGTCAAGCAGTTCCATTGATCCGTTCTGAAGCACCATTTGTTGGTACAGGTATGGAGGCAATAGTGGCTCGTGATTCAGGTGCTGCTATTAGTGCAAAACGTGGTGGTATTGTTGATCAAGTTGATGCAACACGTATTGTTATTCGTGCAACAGAAGATTTAGATCCTTCAAAATCTGGTGTTGATATTTATCGCTTGCAAAAATTTCAGCGTTCCAATCAATCTACATGTATTAATCAGCGTCCTCTTGTACATGTTGGTGACCGGATAGAAAAGGGTGATATCATTGCTGATGGTCCATCAACTGATCTTGGTGATTTAGCTCTTGGGCGGAATGTTCTTGTAGCATTTATGCCTTGGAATGGGTACAATTACGAAGACTCTATTTTGCTTTCTGAGCGTATCGTTGCTGATGATGTATTTACTTCGATTCATATTGAAGAATTTGAAGTTGCTGCACGTGATATGAAACTTGGGCCGGAAGAGATTACTCGTGATATTCCTAATGTTGCAGAAGAGGCATTAAGGAATCTTGATGAAGCTGGTATTGTCTATATTGGTGCTGAAGTTCAACCTGGTGATATTTTGGTTGGTAAAATTACCCCAAAAGGCGAAAGCCCAATGACACCAGAAGAAAAGCTTTTGCGTGCAATTTTTGGTGAAAAGGCCTCAGATGTTCGTGATACTTCTATGCGAATGCCTCCAGGAACTTTTGGGACTGTTGTAGAGGTTCGTGTTTTTAACCGTCATGGTGTAGAAAAAGATGAACGCGCAATGGAGATTGAGCGTGAAGAAATTGAGCGTTTAGCTAAAGATAGAGATGATGAACAGTCGATTCTTGATAGGAATGTTTATGCGCGTCTTGCAGGTATGTTAAAAGACAAGAGTGCAATAAGAGGTCCAAAAGGGTTTGAAAAAGGCCAGAAAATTGATAGCACAGTACTGAATAATTATCCACGGTCACAATGGTGGCAATTTGCTGTTGATGATGAAAAGGTTCAAAATAAAATTGAAGCTTTGTGCAATCAATATGATGAGTCGAAAGAGGCGTTACAACGTCGCTTTATGGATAAGGTCGAAAAAGTTCAACGGGGCGATGAGATGCCTCCTGGCGTCATGAAAATGGTAAAAGTTTTTGTGGCTGTGAAGCGCAAAATTCAACCTGGTGATAAAATGGCAGGACGTCACGGTAATAAGGGAGTTGTATCGCGTATTCTTCCGGTGGAAGATATGCCATTTCTTGAAGATGGAACCCATGCTGATATTGTATTGAATCCATTAGGTGTTCCTAGCCGTATGAATGTTGGTCAAATTCTTGAAACACATCTTGGTTGGGCATGCGCAGGTATGGGAAAAAAGATTGGAGATTTGGTAGACTTTTATCAAGAAACTGGAGATATACTTCCTCTGCGTCAGCGTATTGAAAATCTCATTCCTGATAATGATCGTAATGAGCCAGTACGTCAGTATGATGATGAAAGTCTTGTTAAATTGGCGCATCAGATGAGAAAGGGTGTTTCAATTGCAACGCCTGTTTTTGATGGAGCGCATGAAGCTGATATTAATGCGATGCTAGAAGATGCAGGTTTAGATAGTTCTGGACAGGTTACACTTTATGATGGTCGTACTGGAGAGCCTTTTGATCGTCAGGTGACAGTAGGTTATATCTATATGCTTAAATTGCATCATCTTGTTGATGATAAGATTCATGCTCGTTCAATAGGACCTTATTCACTTGTTACACAACAGCCATTAGGTGGTAAAGCGCAATTTGGTGGTCAGCGTTTTGGTGAAATGGAAGTTTGGGCTCTTGAGGCTTACGGTGCTGCGTATACTTTGCAAGAGATGCTGACAGTTAAATCAGATGACGTAGCGGGTCGTACAAAAGTTTATGAAGCAATTGTTCGTGGTGATGATACTTTTGAAGCAAGTATACCTGAAAGCTTTAACGTTCTGATCAAAGAAATGCGTTCACTTGGTTTGAATGTAAAGCTTGGCGATGCACGTGAATTTATGGCGCAGCAAGCATTACCTGAAGTGGTAGAAAATTAGTTGTAAGAGCGCACTGAGAATTGTGCGCTCTGATTTTCCTTAAAAACTCTAATAAAGAAGTTTTTAAAAGATAATAATACAGACGATTTTTGCAGTAGAAATGAATTTCTAGTAAAGCTGTGATAGAAGGAAGAGCTTAAGAATCTTCAAAGGAGAACGGAATGAACCACGAGGTTATGAATCTTTTCAATCCTCAAGCGCTAGCACAGATATTTGACTCTATTCGTATATCGATTGCGAGTCCTGAAAATATTCTATCCTGGTCGTACGGTGAGATCAAAAAGCCAGAAACTATTAATTACCGTACGTTTAAACCAGAGCGCGATGGTCTTTTTTGTGCGCGTATATTTGGCCCTATTAAAGACTATGAATGTCTTTGTGGCAAATATAAACGTATGAAATACAAAGGCATTATTTGTGAAAAATGTGGTGTAGAAGTTACCCTTTCGCGAGTACGCCGTGAGCGCATGGGGCATATTGAGCTTGCAGCGCCAGTTGCTCATATTTGGTTTCTTAAATCACTACCAGGCCGCATATCTACTCTTTTAGATTTAACTTTGAAGGATATTGAAAGGATTCTGTATTTTGAAAGTTATATTGTAACAGAACCCGGGTTAACATCTCTTAAGCTACACCAGCTTCTTTCTGAAGAAGAATATATGCTTGCTATTGATAAGTTTGGAGAAGATCAATTCACGGCGATGATTGGTGCTGAGGCTATTTATGATCTTCTCGCTGGGATGGAGTTAGATAAAATTGCGAACGATTTGCATGCTGAATTAGCAGAAACGACTTCAGAGTTAAAGCAAAAAAAGCTCATTAAGCGGCTTAAAATTGTTGAAAATTTTCTTGAATCTGGTAATAAACCAGAATGGATGATTATGAAAACAATTCCGGTTATTCCACCGGATTTACGTCCGCTGGTTCCGCTTGATGGTGGACGTTTTGCAACATCGGATTTAAATGATCTCTACCGGCGTGTTATAAATCGTAATAATCGTTTGAAGCGGCTTATTGAATTGCGTGCTCCTGGAATTATTGTGCGTAATGAAAAACGTATGGTGCAGGAAGCTGTTGATGCGTTATTTGATAATGGCCGCCGTGGCCGTGTGATTACAGGGGCAAATAAGCGTCCATTAAAGTCACTTTCAGATATGCTGAAGGGTAAACAGGGACGTTTCCGTCAAAATTTACTTGGGAAGCGTGTTGATTATTCAGGTCGTTCTGTTATCGTGACGGGACCTGAATTGAAGTTGCATCAATGCGGTCTTCCGAAAAAGATGGCTCTTGAGTTGTTCAAGCCATTTATTTATGCGCGGCTTGATGCAAAGGGCTATTCATCCACTGTGAAGCAGGCAAAGAAGCTTGTTGAAAAAGAACATCCAGAAGTTTGGGATATTTTGGATGAAGTTATTCGTGAACATCCTGTTTTGCTTAATCGTGCGCCGACACTTCACCGTTTGGGGATTCAGGCCTTTGAGCCCGTGTTGATTGAGGGGAAAGCAATACAACTTCATCCACTCGTTTGTACTGCTTTTAATGCAGATTTTGATGGTGATCAGATGGCGGTTCACGTTCCGCTTTCGCTTGAAGCACAGCTGGAAGCTCGTGTTTTGATGATGTCGACTAATAATATTCTTCATCCAGCCAATGGTGCGCCAATTATTGTTCCATCGCAAGACATGGTTCTTGGTCTTTACTATCTTTCGATTGTTTCTGAAAAAGAACCAGGAGAGGGGATGGCTTTCGCTGATATGGGTGAGCTACATCACGCTTTGGAGAATAAAGTCGTAACTCTTCATACGAAAATTAAAGGTCGTTTTAAAAATATTGATAAAGATGGAAAAGAAGTTGCTCAACTCTACGATACGACGCCTGGTCGTTTAATTATTGGTGAATTGTTGCCAAAAAATCCAAATATTTCGTTTGATATCGTCAATCAGGAAATGACCAAAAAGAATCTTTCTAAGATGATTGATCAAGTTTATCGGCATTGTGGGCAAAAAGAGACAGTTGTTTTCTGTGATCGTATTATGCAACTTGGTTTTTCTCATGCATGTCGTGCTGGGATTTCATTTGGTAAAGACGATATGGTTATTCCTGAGAGTAAGTCACGTCTGGTTGCAGAAACGGAAGCTTTGGTTAAAGAATATGAACAGCAATATGATGACGGTTTAATTACACAAGGTGAAAAGTATAATAAGGTTGTTGATGCGTGGGGTAAGTGCACTGATCGTATTGCAGATGAAATGATGAAGGGGATTCAAGCTGTTAAATTTGATCCTAAAACAGGTCGTCAGCAGAGAATGAATTCGATTTATATGATGTCGCATTCTGGTGCACGTGGTTCTGCTAATCAGATGAGACAGTTAGCTGGTATGCGTGGATTGATGGCAAAGCCATCAGGTGAAATTATTGAAACACCAATCATTTCCAATTTTAAGGAAGGTCTGACTGTTAATGAGTATTTTAACTCAACGCATGGTGCGCGTAAGGGGCTTGCTGACACTGCGTTGAAAACTGCTAACTCAGGTTATTTAACACGGCGTCTTGTTGACGTTGCCCAGGATGCTATTATTTCAGCAGTTGATTGTGGTACTATTAAGGGGCTTACCATGCAGCCAATTATTGATGCAGGACAAATTGTTGCATCACTTGGTCAAAGAATTCTTGGTCGTACAGCACTTCTTGATATTTTGCATCCAGTTTCTGGTGAAGTCATTATTGAGGGAGGGACAATGATTGAGGAAGCTGATGTTCTTAAAATTGAAGAGGCTAGAATTCAATCAGTTCAGATCCGTTCTGCTTTGACATGTGAGACGCGTCTTGGTGTTTGCGCTAAATGCTATGGTCGTGATTTGGCACGTGGAACACCGGTTAATCAGGGTGAAGCGGTTGGTGTTATTGCAGCTCAATCGATTGGTGAACCAGGAACACAGCTTACTATGCGTACTTTCCACTTAGGTGGAACAGCGCAGGTTGTTGACTCATCTTATTTTGAATCCTCTTATGAAGGTATAGTAGAACTTCGTAATCGCAATGTTGTTCGCAATTCTGAAGGGCATTTGGTTGTGATGGGACGCAATATGGCTGTTCTTATCAAAGATGAAAACGGTAAAGAGCGTGCTGTTCATCGTATTAGCTATGGTGCGCGTCTCTTTGTTGATGATGGTGATATTATTAAACGTGGTCAGCGTATAGCTGAGTGGGATCCTTACACTCGTCCGATTCTAACTGAAGTTGATGGTTATGTGGGGTTTGAAGATATGGTTGATGGTTTATCAGTTACTGAAACAACTGATGAATCGACAGGAATTACAAAACGTCAGGTGATTGATTGGCGTGTTAACCCACGTGGTGCTGATCTAAAACCAGCAATGATTATTCACTCAGATAAACAAGGTAAGAATATTGCTAAATTGCACAAAGGAGGAGAAGCCCGTTATGTGATGTCAGTGGAAACTATTCTTTCTGTTGAACCTGGTTCGCATGTTAAGGCAGGCGATGTTATCGCACGCTTACCAATGGAAAGCGCCAAGACAAAAGATATTACAGGTGGTTTGCCGCGTGTAGCTGAGCTTTTTGAAGCACGGCGTCCAAAGGATCATGCTATCATTGCTGAAATTAGTGGTACGGTTCGGTTTGGTCGTGGTTACAAGAATAAGCGTCGTATTATTATTGAGCCTAATGATGAGACACTTGAACCAGTAGAATATTTGATCCCAAAGGGTAAGTTGTTCCATCTGCAAGAGGGTGATAAAATTGAAAAAGGTGATTATATCTTAGATGGTAATCCAGCACCTCATGATATTTTGGCGATTAAAGGTGTTGAAGCTTTGGCATCTTATCTGGTTAATGAAATTCAGGAAGTTTATCGTTTGCAGGGTGTTTTGATTAATGATAAACATATTGAAGTCATTGTTCGTCAGATGTTGCAAAAGGTTGAAATTACTGAATCAGGAGATTCTGATTATATTCCAGGTGACAATGTTGACCGCATTGAATTAGACGAAATTAATGATCATTTGATTGCAGAAGGTAAAAAACCTGCTTCTGGTACTCCTATACTTCTTGGAATTACGAAAGCATCTCTTCAGACACCGTCCTTCATTTCGGCAGCATCATTTCAGGAGACAACTCGGGTTCTTACTGAAGCAGCGGTTTCTGGCAAAATTGATACTTTACAAGGGCTTAAGGAAAATGTCATCGTCGGTAGGCTTATTCCTGCAGGTACGGGTGGTACAATCGCTCAAATTCGTCGTATTGCTACTGTTCGTGATGATTTGATTGTAGATGAACAGCGCAAATCTAGCAATGATGGAATATCTAAAGCTATGTTAACAGATATGACAGCAAATGCGGCCGCTGAATAATTTTAATAGATGTTAGAAAAAATGTGAAAACGCCTGAATGAAATTCAGGCGTTTTTTATGCTTTAGAATGCGGGAATAAATAGAAGTTTTTTCATAAATAAATATGATTATAAAAATTATAAGGTGATTATAATTTAAAAGAATTCTTGTTGTTGATTATATTCATGAGGTTTATCGAAATGGTAGATATCCAAAATTGATTGGAGCTACATAATACGTACAAGATAAAATTTTTGGATTGAGGGTAGTTTGTTTTAATAGTTATATTGGGTTCTCTCTTACAATTATTGATTACAGCAAATTTTCTTTACTCGAGTAAATAGCATTGAAGTTTATTGTTTTGTAAGGAGACAGCAAAAAATGATGAATTGTACCACTGATATTTTCCAATCTATCTTGTCACGAAAGTCAATTCGAGCTTTTACTGATCGACCTGTTGAACAGGAAATAGTTGAGAAAATTTTAAAACTTGCAGCACGAGCACCATCAGGAACGAATCTTCAGCCTTGGCAAGTAATTGTTGTGGTAGGAGAGGCATTGCAACAGTTAGGACAAGAGCTTTCACAACTTGCACTATCAGGTGTAAAAGGAGAGCGTGAATATCATTATTATCCACGTCAGTGGCGAGAACCTTATCTTTCTCGACGTAGGAAGATTGGTTTAGATCTTTATAAGAGTCTCGGAATCCAAAAAAATGAAAATGAAAAAATGCTTCGTCAACAAGCGCGGAATTTTTCATTTTTTGGTGCACCTGTTGGGCTTTTGTTTACTATGGATCGAGATATGGAAATGGGGAGCTGGCTTGATCTGGGTATGTTTATGCAGACAGTTATGTTAGCAGCACGAGGATTTGGATTGGATACATGTCCTCAGGCCTCTTTTGCTGATTACCATCAGAAAATTCATATGATTTTATCTGTGCCTCCTGAACGCCAGATTATCTGTGGTATGGCACTTGGTTATCGTGATACGAGTGCTCCAGAAAACAATTTCGAAACTGAACGTGAGCCAATTGAGAATTTTGCTCGTTTTGTTCAATCATGCTAATAGAGCATTTGAGCGCATTAAAGCATAGCTTTTAAAAGCTTGAGAATTGTAAGAATATTTCAGTGTGAGAGTTTATTGTGTTCATTTTATTTTGATGTTGCATGTTAACACTTATTTTACTAAATTTATCATATCGAGATAGTAATTATTTTAAGCAATGAGTTGGTTTCTCAATTGAGCATGGAAGATACTATAGAGAAAAACTGTTGGGTAGTAGCAAGGCGTGCAACACTGGTATTTGTTGCTGTTATTTTTTTAGTTTATCTTACAATTTGATTTTAAGTAGAACAAAAATAATAAAATTGCTTAGGATCCATCTTTGACTTGGAGGTAGGGGGAGCTGATCTTTTTGTCTGTTTTTGATCTTTTTAAAGTTGGTGTTGGTTTTTCCAGCTCACATACAATGGGGCCAAGGCTACAAACATGTTTTTGCAGGAAATCACTTCTGTAGTGTCTTCTTGGCCATTGCATGTTAAAATTTCTCGTATGCGTGTTTATCTTCATGGTTCTAGCTTTCACAGGAATCGGTCATTCTACAGATAGAGCTATTGTACCAGGGCTGTTAGGAGAGGAAGCTTCAACAGTTGATCTTGTTCATATAGATTTGATGATAAAAAAAGTTAAATATGAAAAAAGTGCAGCCAGAAGGTCATCCTTCTTATCACTTTGATTGGCAAAATGATCTTATTTTTGAACAAAAAACAGTTTTACCTGGGCATACTAATGGCATTGCCTTTGAAGGGCTTGATGTTGATAACAATGTTCTCTTAGGCGGGGTTATTATTCTATTGGTGGTGATTTTGTTATAGCTGAAGATGAATTGGGTGATCTAAGTTGTAATACAAAACTTGAAACATCTAAGGTGCTATATCCTTTTGATTCAGCAAGTCAAATGTTATTGATGGCAGAAAATTCAGGTCTTTCAATTGCTGCAATGAAGCGTATAAATGAAGAGACTAAAATGGATCGTGTTGCTTTTAATACTGCACTTGATAAGATTTTTCAGCTATGACGGATTGTATTGATAGAGGGCTTTCACGAGAAGGTGAGTTACCAGGTGAATTACATATTCCAAGACGCGCTAAAAAGCTGCACGATAAGCTTTTAGAGGATCAGAAAAAAAATCACCACTATCCATTTTGGACAAATGATTGGCTTTCTGTATATGCTTGGCGGTTAATGAAGAAAATGCTGCGAGTGGTCGTATTGTAACTGCGCCAACAAATGGTACAGCTGGTGTTATTCCTGCTGTTTTACGTTATTACTTTACTTGCAATTTAATGATAATTCAGATCGAGAAGGGATATATATTTTTTACTAACGGCAGCGGCTATTGGTGGCATCATTAAACATAACGCTTCTATCTTTGGTGCGGAAGTTGGTCGTCAAGATGAAGTTGGGGCAGCGTCTTCAATGGCAGCCGCAGGATTGATTGCAGCATTAGGGAGAACACCAGATCAAATTGAAAATGCTGCTGAGATTGCTCTTGAGCATCATTTGGGAATGACATGTGATCCCGTTGCAGGTCTTGTACAGGTCCCTTGTGTTGATCGAACGCTATGGGAGCTGTTAGGGCTGTAACGGCTTCATCGCTCGCTTTGCATGGTCATGGGGCTCATTTTGTTTTTCTTGATGTTTGTGTTGAGACGATGCGTCAAACGGGGCGTGATATGAGTGAGCGCTATAAAGAAACAAGCCAGAGTGGTCTTGCACTCAACGCTATTTCTTGTTGAGTTATATGATAGTAAACATTTAACCTGAAGATTGTATATTTAGCTCCTAGATAAGGGGAATTATTTGTACGCTTGAGAAGCATAGGCTTAATGAAGGTGTCCAACAACAACATGATACAACATATAGACTATATTATGCAGTGTGGCTGTTCAATGGGATGGCAAATTATACGAAGGCAAGAGGCTTTTTAAGCATTAACAGTAATGGCAAAAAAGCTTTCAACAGATAGTCTAAAATTTCAAAGAGATATTCAATATTTCTTAGATATCCCTTAAGAATAGTAAGATTGAAATGTTAACGGTATCTGTTGAACGAACCTATGATAAAGTAATCCTTGCAGATTTAAGATGAGAAAATTTATTTACGTATTAAAGTTTCTTTAAAATAATGGGGAATAAGCAGATATTTTATGAATAGAATGCTTTCTTATGCTGAGGATCAGCTATTTGTTGCTCCTAAACGAAGTTTAACAGGTACATTACCTGTTCGGCTTGCAACTCGTAAATGGATACGTACGGGAGGGATAGCTGAGCGATAGTTCCGATTTATTTGACAAATCAGAAGGTTAACAAGAGAATATGTACTAAGCATAGTTGGGGTGTATTTTAAATGCGCAAGTTTAGTTGCAGCATCACGAAGAAGGTGTAAAGAAAGGAGTGACGATTGCTTTAACAGTTTTTCTTTTTTTAAAGATATAGAGTGAGTATTATATTTCATAGTGTTGTCCCCTCACGTGGATTTTAGAATTTTTAATATGCTACGGTATAACAATTAAATTTTTCTCTCTTTAAAGCAGAACAAGTATCAAGTGCAGCTTTTTTTGATTGAAAACCAACAAATCGTGCACGATAATAACGCTTTCCATTTTTTTCAAATAATTGCATATGTGAGGATGCATTTCGTAAATTTTCAGGAGTGGCATTTTTCGCTTTTATAAGCATAGAGTTTGCTTGTTCTTTACTAGGAAGAGCACCAATTTGAATAGCCCATCCACTGTTTGTTGATAAAGAAGCTGTTATGACTTTTTTAATAGATGTGTCTTTGTGAGGATTTGGGGTTGGTATAATTGCTTGATTAACAGCAGTTATCGCTGTATTGAAGTGATTAGGCTCTGCTGCAAGCGCTGTCAAAAGAGAAGAAATATCGTCTTCCAAATTTCTTGAATTCGCTTTCGCAACAGGTATAGGAGCTTTTGCACCAGTCGGTAAGTTATGGTATGTAGCAGCCGCTACCAAGCGTTTGTCAGTTTTTACAGGACTCGCTTTTGGTAGGTATTTATTTAATAAGTTAGCCATATGGATATCACGTTCGACGGATGATTTCCCTCCCATCACGACGGCAACGATGGAACGTCCTCCTAAGCGCATCGATGTTGCTAAATTAGAACCTGACATTTGTGTATATCCTGTTTTAATGCCATCAACACCTTTCATTGTTTGGACTAATTTATTATGGCTATTAATTATTTTTCCGTGAAAAACGAAACTTTTTATTTTAAAAAGTTTATATTGTTGCGGAAAATGTTCGCGCAAAGCTAATGATAAAATAGCTAAATCCTGAGCTGTGGAGTAGTTACGCGTATCCGGGAGGCCTGAAGCATTTGCAAAATTAGTGTTTATCATGCCTAATTGGCGAGCTTTAACTGTCATCATTTGAGCGAATTTTTGTTCGCTTCCTCCAAGATATTCACCAATAGCTGCTGCGACATCATTAGCTGATTTTGTAATAAGGGCTTTAGCAGCTGCTTCTACAGGAATTGTTTGGCCCGTTTTTAAGCCAATTTTTGTTGGTGGTCGTGTTGATGCATAAGCTGATATAGGGATAGGCGTGTTTGGTGCTACGCGGCGTACTTGCATGGCTTCAAAGAGCATGTACAATGTCATCATTTTTGTTAGGGAAGCCGGATATCTTCTCATAGTTGCATTGGCTTGAAACAAGGTTTTCCCTGTATTTGCATCTATAACGATAGCTGCATATTTATCGGCGTGAACGCCTTTAGGAGCAGCTTCTACCCAAGAGTAAGAAGCCACAAAAATAACAAGAAAAATTGCTGTTTTTTTATAGAATTGCGCAATTTTTTTATTGTTTATATACACGTTACTCGCCTCAAAATTTTTATTAAGATTTTTCTTATGACAGCTTATTGGGATGCATCTTAGATGAATGGGGTTACTAATTTGTTTATTTGTTTATAAGAATATTCTTTAGTTGCTACATTAGAATTAATATGTCCCATAAGGAAAAATTTTTCATCCTATTATACAAATCAGCTATTATAATGGTTATAAAAGGATTTAAAATTAATGAGTCAGGTTATACTCTACGGAAAATCATGATGATATTAACTGTGAATTTTATGCCCTATGCCAATGCATCATGAAAAAACAAAAGTAGGAACAAGGGGAAGCAGGGCTTCATTATTATGCCTCAAGTTAGACAAAAACTTCAAAAGCCTAAATTATATCGCGTTTTATTGCTGGACGATGATTACACCCCCATGGATTTTGTTGTGTTTATTTTAAAGAATTTTTTTAAAAAAAATTTCGAAGAGGCAACACGTATTATGTTAAATATTCATCACAATGGAATAGGTGAATGTGGTACTTATACCTATGAAGTGGCTGAAATGAAAATTGTGCAAGTTATGGAGTGTGCACGTCAAAATGAGCACCCATTACAATGTGTAATAGAAGCAAAGTGAGGGGTTATGCCGTCTTTTACACCCAGTCTTGAAGAGGTTTTACATCGTGCATTAACGATTGCTACTCAAGCGCAGCATGAATATGCTACATTAGAACATCTTCTACTTGCTTTGTTGGATGATGCTGATGCAAGTTCAGTTATTTGCGCTTGTCAGGTAAATGTAGAAGAATTACGGGAGCGCTTGATCAGTTATATTCAGTCAGAATTAGATGCACAAATTAGAGCAGACCAGGATACAAAACCAACGGTGTTTTTTCAGCGTGTTATTCAACGTGCAGTGATTCATGCGCAATCAGCAGGAAAAGATGAAGTTTCAGGAGCAAATGTTCTTGTTGCAATTTTTTCTGAACGTGAAAGTCATGCAGCGTATTTTCTTCAAGAGATAGGCATGACACGTTATGATGCTGTACGTTTTATTTCACATGGTATTGTTCGTGATGATGGGTTGTCTCTTCTGCTTGAAGATCTTGAAGAACATCTAGACCAACAGGATTTAGAAAATAACGAAAAAGTACCAAGCGTACTTTCTACTTATTGCGTAAATTTGAATTGCAAAGCACGCAGTGGGAACATTGACTCATTAATTGGCCGTGACACAGAAGTTTCACGAATGATTCAAATTTTGTGTCGGAGATCAAAAAATAATCCGCTTTTGGTTGGTGACCCTGGTGTTGGAAAAACGGCTATCGTTGAAGGGCTGGCTAAACGTATTGTTGATGGACAAGTTCCTGAAGTTTTGTCAAATGCAACAATATTTTCTCTTGATATAGGAGGGTTGCTTTCTGGAACACGCTATCGTGGTGATTTTGAAGAGCGGTTGAAGCAAGTTGTTCGAGAGCTTGAACAATATCCAGACGCTGTTTTATTTATTGATGAAATTCATACATTGATTGGAGCAGGGGCTACATCAGGGGGCAATATGGATGCAGCAAATCTTTTAAAACCTGGGTTATCTTCAGGTAATATTCGGTGTATTGGATCAACGACTTATAGGGAATATCGTAAAATTTTTGAACAAGATCGAGCTTTGGAACGTCGTTTTCAGAAAATTGATGTTAATGAGCCATCTGTTGCTGATGCAATTAAGATTTTGCAAGGATTGAAACCTTATTTTGAGGATTTTCATCAAATTAAATATACTGATGAGGCGATGAGGGCATCCGTAGAATTATCCTCACGTTATATAGCGGATCGTCGGTTACCAGATAAAGCGATTGATGTTGTCGATGAAAGTGGTGCGGCACAGATGCTTTTACCGAAGAAGCAGAGAAAAAAGAGTATAGGCGTCAAAGAAATTGAATCTATCATTGCGGCTATAGCAAGAGTTCCATCAAAAACAGTTTCTAGAGATGAGAGGAAATTGCTTAGTAATCTTGAAAAAGAGCTGAAACATGTCATTTATGGACAGGATCAAGCAATTACAGCATTAGTATCATCAATTAAATTAGCACGAGCAGGATTGCGTGAACCAGAAAAGCCAATAGGGAATTACTTATTTTCAGGTCCAACAGGTGTTGGAAAAACTGAAGTTGCAAAGCAACTCGCATCTTCTTTAGGTATTGAACTTTTACGTTTTGATATGTCAGAATATATGGAGAGGCATACGGTTGCACGTTTGATAGGAGCTCCTCCAGGTTATGTAGGATTTGATCAAGGTGGTCTTCTTACAGATGCGGTTGATCAAAAGCCTCATGCCGTTGTGTTGTTAGATGAAATTGAAAAAGCTCATCCAGAGTTATTTAGTATTTTATTGCAAGTGATGGATTACGGAAAATTAACAGACAATAACGGAAAAAAAATTGATTTTCGCAATATCATTTTGATTATGACAACCAATGCTGGCGCTGCGGATATGGAAAAATCAGCGATTGGGTTTGGTTCGGTGCATCGCGATGGTGATGATATAGAGGCTATTAATCGATTATTTACGCCAGAATTTCGTAATCGGTTGGACGCAGTTATTCCGTTTACACCTCTATCTCAGTTAGTCATTAATCAAATTGTGCAGAAGTTTATTTTTCAACTTGAGGCGCAATTGGTTGATCGAGGGGTTACCTTTGAACTCAGTACTTCTGCGATGATGTGGCTTGCTAATAAAGGGTACAACGCTCAAATGGGCGCACGTCCATTGAGTCGTGTCATACAAGAGCATATTAAGAAGCCATTAGCTGATGAAATTTTATTCGGAAAATTGCGCAATGGTGGCATGGTTCGTATATTCACAAACAAGATAAATGAAGGGAGAGAGACACTGCAGCTAGAAATTTTACCTTCTATATGCTCAAAAAAAAGTCGCAAAGCCATTAAAACTTCATTAGGGGCTATAAAACAACGTATAAGCAAAAAAGCTCTGCAATATAAAATATCCTAAAAAGCTGTTCGGATTTTTTGTGCTTGCTCTTCGAGTATTTCCGTAGGAGTTATAACGTTATTATGGGATTTGAGCTCTACTCCTTCCATACGTGGTATAACATGGAAATGGAGATGATAGACGGTTTGTTGACTAGCCGCTTCATTATATTGCATAATCGTTACGCCATCTGCTTGAAAGGCTTTTTTGACAGCGTTGGCGACTTTTTGAACGACTTTAATAACGGAGGATAATGCTTCAGTGTCTGCATCTAATAAATTCCTGGAGCCTTTTCTAGGAATCACCAGCGTGTGGCCTGGTGCTTGAGGCATGATATCCATAAATGCAATAGCGTCATCATCTTCATAGACACGAACAGAAGGGATTTCATTGCGAATTAATTTAGCGAAGATATTGTTGTTGTCATAAACTTGTTTCATAGAACCGCTCCTTCTAAACAGTACTTTTTCAAAACGATACTTTTAACATTCAGTATTCGCGTTATGTAGGTGTTTTTATGAAAAATTATATCTCTATAATGGCTTCTACTTCTACTGGAGCTCCCATAGGAAGAGAAGTAACACCAATAGCAGAACGTGCATGTTTACCAGCTTCACCAAGGACTTTAATTAATAAATCAGAAGCCCCATTAGCAACAAGAGGAACGTCAGTAAAATTATGATCTACGGCAACAAAAACGGTAATTTTCACTATATGTTCTATTTTATTTAAGTCACCAAGGAATAATTTTATTTGTGCGAGGATATTAAGAGCGCATACTTCAGCTGATTTTTTTGCTTGTTCAACACTAACAGTTGCGCCAACTTTTCCAATCGCTATAGGCTTCCCGTTGATAAGTGGTAGCTGGCCAGAGACAAAAAGCTGTTTACCACTCTGTGATACTGTTGTGTAATTTGCAATGGATGACATTGCTTCAGGAATGATGATGCCGAATTTTTTTAGACGGCTCTCAATTGATGAGTTCGTCATATTTTAACTCCATAGTTATTCTATGATGCACTTTTTCATAATCTATTTTCTGATTTAAGGAAATGTGTCGTTATTCCAGGATATGCATTTTTATCTTTTTATACGATTACACACGATAAAACAGCTGGAGTTTAAAATGGTTAGATTGTTATTTATTCTAGGTTTACATGTTGCTTTTTTATTTTCTGCGAGAGCTGAAGAGGCTGTTGCTTTGACACCTCACCGAGTTATTTATGATTTCAAACTTGGTGATACTCCCAGTGAAATGAAAGCATTGGGGATGTCTGGGAGGTTAGTTCATGAATTAATAGGTTCAGAATGTAAGGGTTATAAGGTAAGTTCTCGATTCATAAGTCGTACACATACTGAAAATGTGCAAGAACGTATAACAGATCAGCAAATAGTTAGCTATGAAACAAGTGATGGTCGTAAGTTTCATTTTGAGGTTAATGATAACGTAGGACAAGAGGTTAAACATAATATTCAAGGGGTAGCTGAGCGTACTGATGACGGAATCGTGGTTAAACTGAAAAAACCAAAAGAAGATGTTTATAAGCTTCCATTAGCTGATTTTCCAACCATGTATCTCAAAAACATTATTCGGCAAGCAAAAGCAAACCACCACCTATATCAAGCAACTGTATTTGATGGAACAGGTAATGCAAATAAAATCATAGAAAGAAGCGTGATTATTGGAGAAAAGCAGGTGCTGCCATCTGATTCTAAGATGGAAAAATTAGATCAAGAAGACCATTGGCCTGTGCAGATTTCGTATTATGATGATGAAAAAAATAAAGGTGGTTTACCTACCTATCATATGAGCTTTCTTTTAAGTGAAACTGGTATCATGCGCGATTTATCTATAAATTATGGAGAATTTTCAATGCATGCAGATTTGGTAAGTTTTGAGTTGCTCGATGATGAAAAAGATTCGGAGAGTTGCAAACATTGAGTGATACGTAGAAAATGACTTGAAAAAAAATCAAATATTAGTACAGTACTTTAATCTCGCACGCGAAATTTGGGTACTTACTGCAATATTAGGTAATATCCGCCGGTAGTAGGGTTTCTTACTTTTTTCGCGGAGGTTAAACCGGAAAGGATAAGATAGTGGCATTACCAGATTTTACTATGCGCCAGCTTTTAGAGGCAGGTGTACATTTTGGCCATCAGACACAGCGCTGGAATCCGAAGATGGCGCGTTATATTTATGGCCAGCGCAACAACGTTCATATTATTGATCTTTCTCAAACTGTTCCACTTTTGTATCAAGCGCTTAAACTTGTTTCAGATACAGTTGTGCGTGGTGGCCGTGTTCTATTTGTTGGTACTAAGCGACAGGCATCTGATATTATTGCTGACGCAGCTAGCCGTTCAGCACAATATCACGTTAATGCACGTTGGTTGGGTGGTATGCTAACGAATTGGAAAACAATTTCTAATTCGATACACCGTTTACGTAAACTTGATAAAATTCTTGCTGCTGAAGCACGGGGTTTTACCAAAAAAGAGCGCTTAAATCTTGAGCGTGATCGCGAAAAATTGAATCGTGCACTTGGTGGTATTAAAGATATGGGATCTATTCCAGATCTTATGTTTGTTATTGATACAAATAAAGAGAATATTGCTATCCAAGAAGCAAAACGCCTAGGTATTCCAGTCGTAGCTATTATTGATACTAATTGTGATCCTGATGGTATTGATTATCCGATCCCGGGTAATGACGATGCTTCGCGCGCGATTTCTCTTTATTGTGATCTTTTTGCACGTGCAGCTCTTGATGGTATTGCGCGTCAGCAAGGTGCAATGGGAGTTGATTTAGGCGCTCAGGCTTATGCTCCTATAGAACCCGTTTTGGAAGATGTTGCAGTTGATACATCTGCTGCGGATCTTATTTCAGAAGATACGACTCCAGTTTCTAACTAAGTAATTTATAAATAATTTAAAAGTGCCTTTTGAGGCATAATTTTCTAAAGAAAAAATGTGAATGTGCATAAGAGTTTTTCTATGCACGTTTTCTCTGTTATAGGATTAAAGAGGAAAATATGAGCATTACTGCTGCACAAGTAAAAGAACTTCGAGAATTATCGGGCGCTGGTATGATGGATTGCAAAGCAGCTCTAATGGAAACCAATGGTGATATAGAGACTGCGGTTGACTGGCTTCGCAAAAAAGGCATGGCCAAGGCAGATAAAAAGGCTGGACGTACAGCAGCTGAGGGATTAATCGGTATTGCATCTAAAGGTTTAAGTGCTGTTGTGGTTGAAGTTAATTCTGAAACAGATTTTGTTGCGCGCAACGATGCATTTCAAACAATTGTACGAAATGTGGCAACCGCTGCTTTAGATACAGAAGGTAGCGTTGAATCTGTTTCTGCATCTATTTATCCAGGTTCTGAGAAAACAGTAGAAGAAGCAATTAAGGATGCAATTGGTACAATTGGCGAGAATATGGCATTTCGTCGCTCAGCTAAGTTATCTGTTCAAAATGGTGCTGTTGCTACTTATATTCATAATAGTGTTGCTGATGGTCTTGGAAAGCTTGGAGTTTTAGTTGGTATTGAAACGACAGGAGATAAGGAAGTTGCGGTTGATTTTGCTCGCAAAGTTGCGATGCATATTGCTGCAACTAATCCATTAGCTTTAACAGTAGCAGATGTTGATGCCAGTATTGTCGAGCGTGAAAAAGCAATTTTTTCAGATCAGGCGCGTCAGTCAGGAAAGCCTGAAAATATTATTGAGAAGATGGTAGAAGGGCGCATACGTAAATTCTACGAAGAGGTTGTTCTGCTTTCTCAGGCTTTTGTTATGAATCCTGATGTCACTGTTGAAGCTTCTTTGAAGGATGCAGAAAAAATGATTGGAGCTCCAGCAAAAATTACAGGTTTTGTTCGCTTTGCGTTGGGTGAAGGCGTAGAAAAGGAAGAGGTTGATTTTGCTGCAGAAGTTGCAGCTGCCGCAAAGGGTTAATAGTTTTTTCGATCATTTAGCAGAAATTTAAAACTGCATTCTAAATAAAAAATATAATTATCTGAAGGGCATCACGTGACAATGTGGTGCCCTTAGTGTATCGAAAACAAAAAGTAATGTGCTCTTTTGGAGATTATATATGACATTAGCTCTTCGATATAAACGTGTTTTGTTAAAAGTATCTGGTGAAGCACTTATGGGAGAACAAAGTTTTGGAATTGATGTTTCAGTTGCGGACCGTATTGCTTCTGATATTGCTGAAGTGCGAAAAATGGGTGTGGAAGTCGCTATTGTAATAGGTGGTGGTAATATTTTTCGTGGGGTTGCTGTTGCTTCGCATGGTGGTGACCGTGTAACTGGTGATCATATGGGAATGCTTGCAACAGCTATCAATTCTCTGGCGTTGCGAACATCATTGACGAAGCTAGGTGTTGAAACGGTTGTACTCTCTGCAATTACCATGCCACAAATATGCGAAAGTTTTTCTCAGCGTAAGGCAATGAGCTATATGAATCAAGGAAAAGTTGTTATTTTTGCAGGTGGTACAGGTAATCCATTTTTTACTACTGATTCTGCTGCTACTTTACGAGCAGCAGAAATTGGTGCAGATGTTTTATTGAAAGGAACACAAGTAGACGGTATTTATTCTGCTGATCCAAAGATAAATTCTACCGCTAAACGTTTTGATCAGCTAACGCATGTTGAAATTTTACGATTAGGATTGTCTATTATGGATACGACAGCAGTAACTTTAGCACGTGAAAATAACATACCGATTATTGTATATTCTATTCATGAAAAAGGTGGTCTGACTAAGGTGTTAAATGGGACAGGGCGGTTTACAGTAGTATCGGAATGAAAATAATTTCAGAACATAATTAAAGGAGGCAGTACTATGAGTGTTACATCAATTATGGATGATCTGAAACGTCGGATGGATGGTGCTATTTCAGCTTTTAAACACGAGTTAAGTGGTTTGCGGACTGGGCGAGCATCGGCGAGCTTGTTAGAGCCATTGACTGTTGAGGCTTATGGTTCTGTTGTTCCTATAAAACAGGTTGCAAATATTTCTGTTCTAGAGCCACGGATGCTTTCAGTTTCTGTATGGGATAAAACGATGGTAGGAGCGGTGGAGCGCGCTATTCGTGATTGTGGTTTTGGTTTGAATCCCATTGTTGATGGTATGAATTTACGTATTCCTTTGCCTGAATTGAATGAAGAACGCCGTAAAGAATTGGTAAAAATCGCGCATCAATATGCAGAACAGGCTCGTGTTGCCATCCGCCATGTTCGTCGTGATGGTATGGATAATTTAAAAAAATTAGAAAAAGAAGGCGAAATTAGCCAAGATGAGGCTCGTAGTTTATCTGAAAAAGTTCAAAAACTCACAGATGACGCCATTGCTGACATTGATAAAATTCTGATTATGAAAGAAACTGAAATTATGCAGGTTTAAGATTTTTTATCCTTAAAAAAGATGTTGTATCTGTGTTGTCTCATCTGATTATGAATTAGGACCGTGCCATTTGGTGTATGGTTTCTTTATTAATATAAGGTATATTAAGTGTTTTGCATTATACTGTGTATCATACGGGAAAGACTAATTTGGATTGATCAGTAACCTTTACTTTTTCCTTTAAAAAAAATATTTAGTGAAATTTAGTTAACTAAAAAGATTTTTAAAGTTTCTTGTTAAAGCTATACAGTAAGAAAATTCATATTTATTCTATTGGCTCAATCAGGTATTCCGAAGCTATTTCAGCAGCGTTAGTGGATGTAGGGATATGATACATTGTAATGGCACTTTAACTTATCATTTTATTTAATTATAGAGGGTATAATTACCAGTTGAGTAGCTTTTGCTTCGTGTAATGATTTTTTATCTTCTGAATAATTGCGGGTAGGTTTAGGTAACAAAAGATATTTAGATATAAAAATGCTAAATCTTGATTGCATTGTTAATATAAATGGTAAATAGCATTTTGGGCTTACTTTTATAGTAAGCTGCATAGTCTGATTATTATATTTCATACTGTTTTGAGTTACATTTTGATTAAGTAAATCTTTGGAGTAACAATAATTAATTATTGGATTGTTATGACAAGTCTAAATAAAGTTACAGAGGTATAACTGTAAAAACAGTGTATACCAGATTTTGTGCTTGCAATTAGTTTTTGCTTTTTTGGTTATGTTTGGAGATAATCTTGTCTAACCTTTTTTTGCGCATTCTTACAGCTCTTGTTTTTGGCACTATTACTTTATGCTTAACATGGTTTGGAGGAGCTTTATTTTTCTTATTTATATGGGGAATTGGAGGTTTTATCCTATATGAATGGATTACAATCACTAAAGATAAATGGAGCCTTTTACAAAGAATATTAGCAGGTGTTTTCTATTTTATTTTTTGTATATTCTTATTATTAGGAACATCTTCTCCATTAATTTTTGGTATTTTGATAGCGTTAGCAGTATTTTTGGGTAGTGTTGGACTCTTCAAAAATATTGGTTGGGTTTTGTGTGGTTTTCTTTACGCATCTTTTCCTGTTGTATCTCTGTCTTTTCTGAGAGGTTATGAGATATTAGGGCTTCGGATGGTTATTTTTTTATTTGTAATAGTATGGGGAACAGATATTGCCGCGTATTTTATTGGTCGCGCGTTTGGTGGCCCTAAATTAGCACCAAAATTTTCTCCTAATAAAACATGGTCCGGAGCTATAGGTGGCACCCTAGTTGGAGTTTCTAGTGGTGTATTTGTTGCTTTTTTTGTTTTTAACATGGGCCAAATAACTATTGTCGTACCATTACTTGCTTTAATTATATCAATTATTTCGCAAATCAGTGATTTAGGCCAATCATGGTTAAAGAGGCGATTTTCTGTTAAAGATTCTGGTTATTTGTTACCTGGACATGGTGGGTTCATGGATCGTATGGATGGGTTAGTTGGCGCTGCTTTTGTACTTTATTTAATCAGTTCCTTTATGTCTAATCTGAATACACCTTTTAATTTTTTTTATATGATTTAGTGGGGGCAATATTTTGGAATTTTTTTAATCATATCCTTAATGGAGTTGAGGCATTTTGGAGAGGCTTTGGTATTGTCTTTATCATTATGGTTATTATCTTTGTTCACGAGATGGGGCGTTATCTTGTTGGACGATGGTGCGGTATTAAAACATCGGTTTTCTCATTTGGATTCGGACCATCTATACTGAATTATGTAGACAAACATGGCACACGGTGATGTGTAGGATTAATTTTTTTGGGAGGATATGTAAAATTTATCGGTGATAAAGATGGGACCAGTATGCTGTCATCAGAATCATCGTCGTTGTGATGCAGGGTTTATTTTCTGGTGCTCGTGCTTGGAAAAGAGCAGCTACCGTTTTTGCTGGTCCTTTTTTAGTATTGTTATTTTAACGTTTTTTTCTTTTCTGATGGGCGTTTAGCCATTGAGCCTGTAATTGGTTCTTTGGAAAAAGATTCTCCCGCTGTTCGAGCAGGTTTAATATTAGGCGATCGTTTTGTTGAAATGAATGGTAAAAGAGTTGAAAGTTTTGAAGATTTAGTGGCGTATGTAACTTTTCATAGTGGAGATCACATAAAATTTAAAATGGAGCGCATGGGAAGAGTGTTTAGTACGGTGATTACACCGATAGTAACAGAAAGGGATGATGGGTTTGGCAATCAAGTTCGGGTTGGCATGATTGGTGTAGGCGCACCTGTTTATCCAGGTAATTCCACGCATTTAGATCAAACTTATAAGAAATATATTCACTATAATTTCTTAGAAACAATGGAAGAAGCATTAGAGCGTACGACACTGATTGTCACGGAAACGTTTTTTATTAGCGGTTTAATAAAAGGACAAGGCGATCTTTGTCAATTAAGTGGTCCTTCAAAGACTATTAAAATTGTTTGGCAAATTAGTGAAGAAGGTTTTGTTTCTTTTCTGAATTTTGCAGCTTTTATTTCGGTTAGTATTGGTCTCATTAACCTTTTTCTGATTCCACTGCTTGATGGCGAACACTTATTACCTTATATTATTGAAGTTATCGTTGGAAAGCCAGTACCAGCAAAATTCAGGAAATTATTTTCCATATAGGTCTGTTTATTGTTTGCGCATTTATGATTTTTGCGCTCTTTAACGATTATTTTTGTTGGTTTAGCTATTAAGTTATAGAAAATATTTTGCAAATTAGTTAGTGTTAAAAATTAAGGAAGTAGGGGGTAAGAGCTGTTTGCTGTATTCGCAAAGTGTTACGTATCATAACTATATTAGAAATTAAGTAGATAAGATACCAGAAGAGCTTTTTGTAATGTATGTTCAGGGAATAAAATATAAGGTGAAGAAGCCAATGGCCACGAATTCAAAATTTTTTAACGCAGCATCTATGTTGGTATTAGCTAAGGTTACAGCTGTTCCAATAATCGCTGCTATACCAGTTTCGATTATTGGAAATGCGCAGGCATCTGTTGTTCAGTCTATTGAAATTCATGGTAATAGTCTTGTAGATGCTAAGACGATTCAGGATAATATAAGTATCAAAGCTGGGAAGACTTTTGAAAGTAGTGATATTAACGCTGCCGTGAAGCAGCTTTTTGGATTAGGTTTATTTTATGATGTTAAAATAAATCAGGTAGATAATAAACTGATTGTGACAGTTAAAGAATATGAGATCATCAATCAAGTATTGTTTCAGGGAAACAGAGCACTCAAAGAACCTGATCTTAAACGGTTCATTACTTTGAAACCGAATACGACTTTTAGTGCTGCTAAGCTATCAGCTGATATAAAGACGATTAAAGATGCTTATCGCACTGTTGGTCGTAGTAATATTTCTGTTTCAGCCCAAACTATTAATTTAGGAAAAGGGCGTGTGAATGTTATTTTCACGATTGTTGAAGGTCAGAGAACAAAGATTAAGAATATCGTATTTGAAGGGAATAAGGCGTTTGGAAATCGTCGTTTACATGATGTTATTTCAACAAAATCTTCGGGGATCTTCTCTTTATTGATGAGGGGTGATGTTTATACTGAAGAACGTTTGGCTGCAGATGAGCAAGCGCTGCGTCTTTTTTATTATAATCGTGGTTATGCCGATTTCCGTGTTGTTTCATCTAAAGCATTGTTTGATGAAATTAGTAATAGCTATGAGATTTACTTCGTTCTTGATGAAGGAGCGCGCTATAAAATTGGTAATGTAGGCGTTGAAAGCGATATTGATGGAATTGATACTAAATCCATGACAAATATGCTTAAAACCCGTCCGGGTGATGTTTATAGTGCAGAGCGTATTGAGCGGTCTGTTGCGATTATCAATGATAAAGTTGCTGATTCTGGATATGCTTTCGCCAAAGTTGATCCCCGGGGAAATCGTGATTTTCAAAATCACACAATTTCTATTCTTTATAATATCGAGCAAGGGCCACGGGTTTATATTCAAAGGATTGATATACGTGGTAATGAAAAAACTCGTGATAATGTTATCCGTCGTGAAATTGATTTGAACGAGGGTGATGCATATAATCAAACATTAGTGCGACGAGCACAACGTCGATTAGAAAGTTTGGGTTTTTTCAAAGCAGTTAATATTTCGATGGTACCGACTAGTGAGTCTGATCAGGTTACCTTAGTTATAGATGTAGTAGAAACGCCAACAGGAGATTTTTCTTTCTCTGGTGGTTATACCACAGGTGGTAATAGTCCAGGTATGTCGCTTGAAGCATCTGTGACTGAACGCAATCTTGGAGGCTATGGTCAGTATGCCCGTTTAGGTTTAGGTGCTGGTCAGGGAAATTCTCGTAATTACAATTTCTCATTTGTTGAGCCTTATTTCTTAGGTTATCGTTTGTCTTCAGGTGTTGATATTTTCCGTAGTACCTCTCGTGTTGATAAAGCATATGATTCGCAGCAAACAGGTGGTTCTCTTCGATTTGGGGTATCAATTAATGAGGAAATTTCTGCAAGTTTAGCTTATTCTTATGTGCAGGAAGAATATAATTTTGGTAGCAATTATGATTTAACCGATGATGCAGTTATAGAAGAGCTATATGATAAATATTCTGGTGCGATTGTTCAGGCTGCAAAGAATAGTCCTTGGAGGCGCTCGTCAGTCATTTTTGGTCTGACTTATAACTCTGTTGATAATATGAGAAATCCGCATGACGGTTTGTATATTCATGCTTTGCAAGAATATGCAGGACTTGGTGGAAACGCAAAATTCTTAAAAACGACAGGTAAAGCGATAATGTATAAAACATTGTCTGATGAAATGGATCTCGTTGGTTTGCTTTCTATTGGTGCTGGCTATATGCATGAAATAGGCAAAGATGGTGTTCGTATCTTTGATATGTTTAAAAGCAATACTGATATAATTCGAGGATTTAGATATAATGGAATAGGCCCGCGTCAGATTTCTAATACGGGTGAGGTGTCTTTCTTAGGGGGTACAACATATATGAATGCAACTGCTGAAGCACAGTTTCCTATTCCTCTTATTCCTGATAGTTTAGGTTTTCGTGGTGCTGTATTTGCAGATGCTGCAACACTTTATGGTAATAATTATAAACCTGTTTTACAAAATGAAAAGCCAGTTACAGATCGTGGCAGTGCATGGCGTACATCTGCAGGTGTTAGTTTAATGTGGGAGTCACCGTTTGGTCCACTTCGTGTTGATTATGCTTGGCCAATAACTAAGCAAAACGGTGACCAAGTGCAGAATTTGAATTTTGGTATTTCTACTAAGTTTTAATTTAGATTTTCTCTGGGGAGGAGGAGGCTTCTAAAGGAAATGAATTAGGCTAGGAGAGAAATTGTTTTGATGGCAGATACATTTTTTTTTATGCCGTCTCGGCGATTGACGGTTGCTGATATTGTTGAGCTGACGGGTGCAAAGCTTCGTGATCCAAAATTTTCCAATATAGTTATAAAAACTCTTTCTTCTGTTGAAAACGCTCGAGAGGGTTCTCTTGTGTTTTTAGAAAATCAGAAATTTTCAGATTCTTTATTAGGCAGTTTTGCAGCCGCAGTTTTCTGTAGGAGTGATGTCGTTGTTAAAATTCCTGAATCGATCGCAGCTTTAGTAACACAAACGCCACAACGCGACTTTGCTCAAATTGGGCGCATTTTATTTCCTGATTCCGTTAAGCCAATGCCTTGGTTTGGCCAAAAGGAAATTTCACCACATGCGCATATCCACCCAAGTGCCAAAATTGAGCATGATGTCTGTATTGAAGCAGGGGCGATTATTGGTAAAAATGTTGAAATTGGTGCAGGAACTCTTGTTTCATCAACTGCTGTTATTGGTGAAAATTGTCGTATTGGGCGTGAATGTTATATTGCTCCCAGGGTAACGATCCAGTATTCTTTGATAGGTGATAAAGTTCGACTTCATCCTGGTGTTTGTATTGGACAGGATGGTTTTGGCTATGTTAGTGGTGCTTTTGGCATTGAAAAAATTCCACAACTTGGTCGTGTTATCATCCAGGATGGTGTGGAAATTGGCGCAAATACAACAGTTGATCGTGGAACATTTGAAGATACAATTATTGGTGAGGGTAGCAAAATCGATAATTTAGTACAGATCGCTCATAATGTGAAGATAGGTCGTTATTGCCTTATTGCTGCTCAATGTGGCATTGCTGGAAGTACATCTATAGGTGATATGTCTCGACTTGGTGGGAGCGTTGGGGTTGTAGACCATGTTACAATAGGTGAAGGAGTTCAGATTGCTGCTGGTAGTGGTGTTATGAGTGATATTCCCGACGGCGAAAAATGGGGTGGAAGTCCAGCTCAGCCATTTAAAAAATGGTTTCGTGAAATGGTGGCATTGCGCAATATCGGCCAGGTTAAAAGGGAGAAACGCTAATATGGTTAATACAGGAGAAATTAAAAATCTAGAGGCTATAGATATTGTTAAATTACTATCTGTGTTACCGCATCGTTATCCATTTTTATTAATTGATCGTATTATTGAAATTGATGGTGATCGGAAGGCTATCGGTATTAAAAATGTAACGGTTAATGAACCACATTTTGTAGGACATTTCCCTGAAAATCCAGTTATGCCTGGCGTTTTAATTTTAGAGGCAATGGCGCAAACAGCAGGAGCTATTTCACTTTTAGCATTAGGTAGAGGAAAAGAGGATTTAGTCTATCTTATGACTATTGATAATGCAAAATTTCGTAAACCTGTTGTTCCTGGTGATCAGATGAGGATCCATGTTCAATTATTAAAGAAACGGTCTGAGGTTAGACGTTTCTTGTGTATTGCAGAAGTAGAGGGCACCCGCGTTTCTGAAGCAGAAATTTCTGCGATGGTTGTCAAATCATAGCAAATAATAAAATAGGAATTTAGAAATGTCTGGGACGAAAATTCATCCAACTGCCTTTGTGGAGGAGGGAGCACAGCTTGGTGAAAATGTATCTATTGGGCCATTTTGTCATATTGGCCCACAAGCTGTAATTGGTGATGGATGTTGTTTGATGAGTCATGTTGTGATTATGGGGAATACAATATTAGGTGCTAATAGCAAGATATTTCCCCATGCAATTTTAGGTGGAGATCCACAGAATAATAAACATAAGGGAGGTCATACAAGTCTCTTTATTGGTAAAAATTGTATAATTCGCGAAGGTGTTACAATGCATAGAGGGTCTGATACATGTGCAGGGAAGACGGTTATTGGTGATAATTGTCAATTCTTTTCTTATGCACATGTTGCGCATGATTGCCATGTGGGGCATCATGTAACATTTGCCAATAATGCTATGATTGGTGGTCACGTTACAGTTGGTGATTATGTTATTATTGGTGGTGGTTCCGCTGTTCATCAGTTCGTTCGTATTGGGCATCATGCGTTTATTGGGGGGGTATCTGCATTAGTTGGCGATTTAATTCCCTATGGAATGGCTGTTGGTGTACAAGCAAAACTTGCGGGATTAAATATTATTGGTATGAAACGTGCTGGTCTTGAGCGGAAAGAAATTCGTTCATTACGTCACGCAGTGAGTATGCTTTTTGATCACAGCAAGCCGCTGAGAGAACGTGTATACGATGTCTTTTCTTTCTATTCTACTTCTCAATCTGTGGTTGATATTGTTAATTTTATTCAAGAAAAAGGAAAACGTTTTTATTGTACGCCTAGATTTGAAAATGACACAATGTGCTCAAATAAGGATTAAAAATGTCTTCCTCAAATGTTAGAAGTTTTCTTTCCAGCCGGACTGCTATTATAGCAGGAAATGGTGTTTTACCTATTGCTGTTGCTCAAGCTCTTGAAGAATGTGGGCAAAAGCCTTTTCTTATCCTTTTGCATGGTGAAGCAGAGTCTGCACTTTATAACTATGAGCATTGTGAATTATCAATTGTAGAATTAGCGCGACTATTTAAAATTTTGAAAGAAAAAGAGATTTGCAATATCATTTTAGCGGGGGGGATAAGAAAGCGGCCTGATTTTTTCAAGTTACATTTTGATTGGACAACTTTGTTAGCTTTACCTAAGTTACTTAAGATATTGGGGAGTGGAGATGATATACTATTAAAAAGCTTTATACAGCTTATTGAAGCACGTGGCTTTTGTGTTGTTGGTGCTCATGAAGTGGTACCAGATTTATTAGCTCCCATGGATTTTAGTTTAACATCGCGGCGTGCTAGTCAAAAGGAAAAAAATAGTATTCTATTAGCAGCTAAGGCTGCAAAGTTGTTAGGTCACTTAGATATTGGTCAAGCCGTTGTGGTTATTAATAACCGGGTGGTTGCAGTAGAAGGAGCAGAAGGGACTGATGATATGCTGAAGCGGGTCCAGGAGATGCGGAAAAAAAAGCAAATACCATCTAAAGGGGGTGTTCTGGTAAAATGTGCAAAACCACAGCAAGATCATCGGGCAGATTTACCATCAATTGGGCCGACAACAATCGTTAATGCTGCAAAAAGTGGATTGGTTGGTGTTGCGGTAGAGGCAGGTAAAAGTTTAATATTATCTTGTAAACGAACAATAGAAGAGGCCAATAAACATTCGTTGTTTGTGGAAACATTTAGGACATCTGATGACAGATAATTGTTCTTTGAAAATTGCTGTTATTGCGGGTGAAGAATCTGGTGATTTACTTGGAGCAGATTTGATTTCTTCTTTGTCCCATCAGACAGGATGCAAGATTCATTTAATTGGTGTCGGCGGTAAGCATTTAGAAGCATTGGGTTTAAAAAGTATTTTTAATTCTGATGATATTTCTTTAATAGGTTTATGGGCGGTATTAAAAAAACTGCTACTGTTGTTAATGCATATTCGTAATGTATCTAGATTTATTGCACGAGAAAAACCTGATTGTTTGATCATTATCGATAGTCCTGATTTTACGCACCGTGTTGCAAAAAAAGTGCGAATTTTAGAACCTTCTATTCCAATCATTAAGTATGTTGCACCAACTGTTTGGGCATGGCGGCCAGAGCGTGCTAAGGCTATGCGCAAATTTGTTGATCACATTTTAGCGGTTTTCCCTTTTGAAGAAAAAATTATGAAGAATTTAGGAGGACCGCCTCTTACTTACGTCGGACATCGTCTTTTAGCGTATCCTCCACTGTTAAAGATTCAATCCCAAAAAGAATGCTTGGATACTCAGCGAGAAACATTCACGATGGTTGTTTTGCCAGGATCACGTAGTTTGGAAGTTCGTTATCTGATGCCAGTTTTCGGAGAAACGGTAGCAATAGCTAAACAACGTATTCCTAACTTACGCGTTATTTTACCAACTCTACCACATTTAATAGATGAAGTTCGTTATTTTGCACAAAACTGGAAAAATGAGGTCGAGATTGTTGTTGGTGAAGATGCAAAATGGCATGCCTTTACAGATGCTGACGTTGCTCTTGCAGCACTTGGGACGGTATCACTTGAATTAGCATTAGCAAAAATTCCAATGGTCCTTTGTTATAAACTGGATTGTTTATTTAAATTTTTTCTTTTTCCAAAGACAACATTATGGAGTGCCGCTCTTCCAAACATTATTGCTGATAAACCTGCTATTCCAGAGTATTTTAATGAATTTTTGCGTCCTGGTATGTTAGCAAGACAGGTTGAACAACTTTTACATAATCATTCATTGCGACAGGTGCAATTGGATGCTTTTGATGTGATGAAAAAGAAAATGCAGACTGAGTTGTCGTCAGGTGTCATTGCTTCTCAGACAGTGATAAATATTCTTAAAAACAAGTCAAGACACTTGGGATTATAAATTGATTATGGAGATATAGAAGTGTTTATAGTTAGTACTTAATTTTAGCAAGAAAATCACGAGCACGCTGGGTTTTAGGATTAGTAAAAAATATATCAGATGTCGTATCTTCAATAATTTTTCCACTTTCTAAAAAAAGTATTCTTTCTGAGATTTCACGAGCAAAATTCATTTCGTGGGTAACGCAAAGCATAGTTATTCCTGTATTGGTCAGCTGAGCCATAACCTCTAAAATTTCCCTAACATTTTCTGGATCAAGAGCTGATGTT
This sequence comes from Bartonella bacilliformis KC583, assembly GCF_000015445.1. NCBI lineage: Bacteria > Pseudomonadati > Pseudomonadota > Alphaproteobacteria > Hyphomicrobiales > Bartonellaceae > Bartonella > Bartonella bacilliformis. Next base: position 609,711 of record NC_008783.1, read on the forward strand.
GGTTCATCAAAAAGCAATACTTCAGGCTCCATGCAAAGTGCACGTGCGATAGCAACACGTTGCTGTTGTCCACCAGAGAGTTGTGAAGGATATTGTTCACAATATTTTTCAATACCAACATGCGTAAGATAATAGATTGCTTGTTTTTTTGCTTGTTCTTTAGAAAGTCCGTGGACTGTCATGGGTGCTAAAATGCAATTTTGCATAACAGTCATATGAGGGAATAAATTAAAGTTTTGAAAAACCATTCCTACTTTGCGTAGAACATTTTTTTGCTGTTGTATGGAGGCTGCAGCAATATCTACATCGTAGATGTAGATTGATCCTGTTTGTGCCTGTTCTAATTGATTAATGCAACGAATTAAAGTTGATTTTCCTGATCCAGAAGGGCCACAAATGACTATCCGCTCACCAGCTTTTATGTCTAAATTGATACTATGCAATACCTGAAAATTTCCATACCATTTATTAAGATTTCGAATAGAAATAACCGGACTTTTATCTATATCGAAGGAGTTATTATTTTTATTTTCCGGATTCATTTTTTCGTTTTCTCATTGAGGGATTTAGTTATTAATTTAGTGCTTTAGCTTAGTGAAAAGTTTTTGTGATTATTCTTATTTATTGTAAATATCGCGTTAGGCGACGTTCAATAAGAATAATGAAACGATGAATGAGCTCAACGATAATAAGGTAAATAATAGCTGCCCAAATATAAACTTGAAAATCAAGCGTGCGCGCATAAAGTAGTTTAGCAATGCCCATTAAATCATAGATAGTTATGAGTGAAGCAATAGCACTAGATTTCATAATTAAAGTAAACTCATTGCCTAAAGGGCGTAATGCTAAAATCATCGCTTGCGGAAGAATAACTTTAAAAAATTTTGTAGAACTATGTAGCCCTAAAGCCTTTGATGCTTCATGTTGTCCAATTTTTACCGATGAAAAACTTCCTATAAAGATTATAGTTTGATAGGCTGCAGAATTAAGTGCAAAAATAAAAATACAGCAATACCACGCATTTTGAAAAAACCACCATAATCCAATTTTTTCCCAAAAATCTCTTATTGACCCGAGGCCATAGTAAAAGAGAAATAGTTGCGCTAATAGGGGAGAGCTACGGAAAAAATAAGTGTAAGTCTGTGCTGAATATTTTAAAAGCTCATTTTTTGATAAATGGCCAAGCGTAATGGGTATGCTTAGCAAAAAGCCAATGAAAAAAGAAATAGAAACGAGTTCAAGAGTGACAATAAGGCCATCAAGAAATTTTAGGCCATAACTATCTAAAAGTTCAGGATTGAAAAGAAAATAAAGCCATTCAGGAATCATAGGGAAGATACCTTTTGACAATTTTCTTGAGTATATATTTCTAAATAGCGTAAAATTAAAGAAGAAAATGCTGAAAATAATAGATAAAGTAAGCACGCTACAAGATAAAACAGCATAGGTTTACCGGTTGCAGAAACTGCTAAATTTGTTTGTCGCATAAGATCAACAAGTGAAATTGTTGAAACAAGAGATGTATCTTTGAGTAATGTGAGCCAATTATTAGAAAGTCCTGGTAAAGCATTACGGATCAATTGAGGAAAGACAATTCTAAAAAATGTTGTAGAGCTTGAAAAGCCTAGAGCCTTAGCTGCTTCATATTGGCCTTTATTAAAGACTTTAAGTGCACTAATCCATATTTCACAAGAAAAAGCTGCGAAAACCATACTCAATGCAAGAACACTGGCAATAAAAGCATTAATACTGAATGTCATTTCAATCTTTAAATAATCAAGTACAGTTTGAATAAGGCTTTGCAAGCCATGATAAACAAGAAATAGGATTAAAAGTTCTGGAAGACCACGGAATATTGCTGAAAATGAAGTCGCTATAATTTTTGCTATCCTAATATTAGATTGAGTCATCATGGCATTGAGAAGTCCTAAAGGAAGCCCTAAAAGAACACAACACACAGCCAATGATAATGTCATTCCTGCACTTAATAGTATAACTACACCCCATCCCCCATTGCTAAAGGATAGCAATGCTAAATTTTCAATCATCTGCAAACTCATATAAAGATTTAATAATTACTCGCTGAAAATATGATTTTTTCATTTTTCAATTCATGTCAATATTATAACTATCTGATTTAAAATATTTTTTTATAATTTTTTCATATGTTCCATCTGCATGAATTTCTTCTATAGCTTGATTAAACTTATTTTTAAGATTTTCATTTTTTTTTCGTATAGCAATTGCAACAGGGAGTTTTGTATTCTCAATGACTCCTAAAAATTTACAGCATTCTTCTCCTTCATTTTTAAGCCAGTTTAATATTTGTAACTTATCAGTAATACTTACATCAAGGCGATGACTTATAAGATCGCGATTGACTTCTATTGCTGTGGGATAGAGTTTAATGTTCGCTCCTTTAGAAGCATAATTATCTTCTGCATATATAGCTTGTACAGTATTTGACTGTACACCAAGGTTTTTTCCTTTAAATGCCTCTGTTGAAATTTTTTCGATGTTTGAATCTTTAGTAACAATGACTGCTAATTCCGTACTATAATAAGCATTTGTGAAATCTATTTTTTTTAGCCGCTCTTGTGTAGGATTCAATGATGCTATGATAGCGTCATATTTTTTAGCAAGGAGACCAGGAATAATTCCATCAAAGTCCTGGGCGATAATAACGCATTCAACTTTCATTTTCTCGCAAAGTGCATAAGATATATCAATATCAAAACCATGGAGTTTATTGTTTGAGTCAATATAACTAAAAGGAGGGTAAGAGCCTTCGCTGGCAATTTTCAGTGTCTCGGCATTAGCCCATTGGGTAAACAACGCTACACTTGCTATGAGAGCTATTACCAATGATTTCATTATATTCTCCTACAGGATATACAGAAAAATATCCGAATGTCCTTATAATTTAGAAGATTTGTTAAGAGCAGTGAAAAAACACAAAATCTTCCATCGTTTCCATCAGTATTAAGCATGATAAAACAAGTTATGGATAAATATATTACTGATTATTATAATGTAAATAATTTATTAAAGATATTAATGTCTACTATTTTTTACAAAAATTTATTCATGAAAATATTGTTTTTGTAAGAAAATTTCTTGAATCAAAGCTTTTTGAAATATTTTTATGTTCATGCTATTCGACCAATTTTAAAATATTCAAACAATAAAGCCCCAATAACAAGAAATAAAGTCATAATAAATTGGGGCTTTATTGTTTGTTACTTTATAGGCGATTATCTATAGAGATATATTCACGTGCAGTAGGACCTGTGTAAAGTTGGCGTGGTCGGCCAATTTTTTGCTCTGGATCTTCAATCATTTCTTTCCATTGTGCAACCCAACCAACACTGCGTGCTAATGCGAAGAGAACAGTAAACATTTCCGTAGGGAATCCTAAAGCTTTTAATGTAATACCAGAATAGAAGTCGACATTAGGATAGAGCTTTTTGTTAATGAAATATTCATCATTCAGAGCGATGTGCTCAAGCTCCATCGCTATATCAAAAAGTGGGTTATCTTGAATGTTGAGCTCTTTTAAAACTTCATGGCAGGTTTTCTGCATAATCTTTGCACGTGGATCATAATTTTTGTAGACTCTGTGGCCGAAGCCCATAAGACGAAAAGGATCATTTTTATCTTTTGCACGCGCAATAAATTGAGGAATTTTTTTAACAGAGCCTATCTCTTGTAGCATTTTTAGACATGCTTCATTAGCTCCACCATGAGCTGGCCCCCAAAGGCATGCAACACCTGCTGCAATACATGCAAACGGATTAGCTCCTGATGAACCTGCAAGGCGTACTGTTGATGTAGATGCATTTTGTTCATGATCTGCATGAAGAGTAAAAATTCGATCCATAGCTCGAGCAATAACAGGGCTAATTTTGTATTCTTCACAAGGAACAGAGAAGCACATATGAAGGAAATTTGTAGCGTAATTAAGGTCATTACGTGGATAAACAAAAGGTTGCCCAATACTGTATTTATATGCCATAGCAGCAAGAGTTGGAACCTTTGAGATAAGACGAATGGAGGCAATCATTCTCTGTTGAGGATCTGTAATATTAATAGAGTCATGATAGAATGCAGACATAGCACCAAGACAAGCGACCATAACAGCCATAGGATGAGAATCGCGACGAAATCCGTGGAAGAAGCGTGCAAATTGTTCATGCACCATTGTATGCTGCATAATACAGCGATCAAAATCTATTTTTTGTTGTTTGTTTGGGAGCTCACCATAAAGCAAAAGATAGCATGTTTCAAGAAAATCTCCGTTTTCAGCTAGCTGATCAATAGAATAGCCGTGGTAAAGCAGTACGCCTTCATCTCCATCGATATAAGTAATTTTCGATTCACAAGAAGCTGTTGAAGTAAAGCCAGGATCATAAGTGAAAGTGTCAGTTTCTTTATAGAGAGAAGCAATCTCAATGACATCAGGACCAATAGTTCCTTTACGTACTGGCAATTCTATTTTTTTATCATTGATGATAATATATGCTTTATTCTCAGGCATGAGATGTTCCTTTCAGATCCTTTATCCTTTATCTTTTAAATTATTAAGATATCGGGTTTATCAGATAGGGAGGTGTATAGTTGAAGCTTTTCTTAATTATGTTTAGATTAAATCAACCATAAAAGTTAGTTTATGTAATTTAAAGGTATTTTTTCAGTTTTACAAAAAATATCTTTAGTTTTTTTAAAGACAAAAACAAATCTTGATTTACTTTTAGGTATCTGTAATTTATAATTCGCTGCGCAGTTTATGAGCACTTGGTTGTATTGATTTGCTGATTAATACGGTTGAGAGATTCATTTCGTCCTAACAAAACAAGAACGTCAAAAACACCTGGTGATGTTGCGCGTCCTGTAAGCGCTGCTCGAAGAGGTTGAGCAATGGTTCCGAATTTAAGTTCTTGTTTTTGCGCATAATGTCGTAAAGCTTCATCGAGTGTATTTGTATCCCAATATGAGCAAGATTCAAGAATAGGGTAGATGCTTTTTAGGATGGCTTGACCATCTTCATTTAAGAGCATTTTTGCTTTTTCATCAAGTAATAACGGTTGTTTTGTAAAGATAAAGGATGCACCGTCAATAAGTTCAAGAAGTGTTTTAGAACGTTCTTTTATATGGGGTATTGCGGCTAGAAATTGGGCACGGTGTTTTTTATCAAGCTTGTCTATTATTTCTAAACCGCTTTCAATTTCTGGTAAAATGCTCAAAGTGGAATCAAAAAGATCCTGATCAGTGCTCATACGTATATAGTGTCCATTGATGGCATTCAATTTTTTGAAATCAAGACGAGCAGCACCTTTATTAATATCATCAATATCAAACCAAGAAATCATATCTTCGGTTGAGATGATTTCATCATTACCATGGCTCCAACCTAAGCGAACAAGATAATTGCGCAAAGCAGCAGGAAGATATCCCATTGCTCGGTAAGCATCGACACCTAGTGCTCCATGTCGCTTTGACAATTTTGCACCATCTTCACCATGGATAAGTGGAATATGTGCCATAACAGGGATTTTCCACCCCATTGCATTAAAGATAATTGTTTGGCGTGCTGCATTTGTGAGATGATCATCACCACGAATGATATGCGTGATTCCCATATCATGATCGTCAACAACAACAGCAAGCATGTAGGTTGGAGTACCATCGGAACGTAAAATAATAAAATCATCTAAGTCTTTATTCGGAAAAAGAACATCACCTTGAACGCGATCGCGCACAATTGTTGCTCCCTCTTTGGGTGCTTTGATGCGAATGACAGGTTTTATACCTTTAGGAGCTTCAGAAATATCACGATCACGCCAATGTCCATCATAATGTGGTGGGCGACCTTCTGCACGTGCACTTTCTCGCATTTCAGCTAATTCTTCAGGTGATGCATAACAATAATAAGCTTTACCATCTTTGACTAATTGTTCTGCAACTTCACGATGACGTTCTGTTCGCTCAAATTGCGAAATAGGATCTCCATCATAGCTAAGTCCTATCCAATGCAAGCCATTTATGATTGCTTTAACAGCGGCATCTGTCGAGCGTTCTCGGTCTGTATCTTCAATGCGTAAAAGCATTTTTCCACCATGATGTTTTGCATAAAGCCAATTAAAGAGAGCAGTGCGGGCTCCACCAATATGAAGAAAGCCTGTGGGTGATGGTGCAAAACGGGTAATGACAGACACGGATATTATCCTCTACACTAAGATTGTTATTTATAGAACTTGTATCAGGGAATTATGTTAGCATAGCTGATAAGATGTGCAATAGTAGCATTGCAGGTTAAGGTGGGGATTTGCGAATGCTCGATCCAAATAAAATTAATGATGATCTATCAATAGGAAATTTCTCAAAAAAGGGAAATTTTATCCTATCGCAACGAGGTTATCCTTCTATTATTGATGGTTCCAATAATGCTACTTATAACGAGAAAAAACTTTCTTTATTCAATATTTTAAGAGACTTCATAATTCTTGTTTGGCAGTGGCTGATAGAGTGCATAAAAAAAGAAATTTCTTTTGGTCTGCTCTTTTTATTGATTTTAGTGTTCTCTACTACAGGTGTTATCTTTTATTTCAGTTTAGACCAAGAGCCAAATTGGGAGCAATTCGTTGTATTGATCATTTCATTTCTTGGAATATTATATATTTTACGTTGTTATAGGGGAATATGGCTTGTCGTTGGGTTTTTATTTTGTGTTTTATTAGGTGCTTTAGCGGCAAAAATAGAAACATGGCGTATGTCTACGCCAATGTTGAGCAATAATGTTTCCACTACATTAACTGGGCGCATTGTTTCTATTGAAACGATGGAAAAAGGGGAATTTCGTTTAATTGTAGATGTTTTAAAAACAAAAAATCCAACTTTACATTATGGGCCTGATCGTGTTCGTTTAGTTGCAAGACATTTGCCTGATGGATCAGTTCCCGGTGATGGCTTGTACGGTAAAGTAAGACTTCGTGCTTTATCCGGACCTGTACGTCCAGGAAGTTATGATTTTAGTTTTCATAATTATTTTAATAGAATTGGTGCTCAAGGAACTTATTTCGGGAAACCGATCAAAATATCAGTTTCTCAACCTGATACTATATTGGGTATGGCATCACAGAAAATTGAAAATCTGCGAATGAAGATGACGCAAAGAATTCGTACAAAAATTAGTGGAGAAGAAGGTAGTGTTGCTGCTGCTTTAATAACAGGACAACGGGGGGCTATTTCGAGTGATACTAATGAAGCATTGCGTATGTCTGGATTAGCCCATATCTTGTCAATATCAGGTTTACATATGGCTCTACTTAGCGGCATGGTTATTATTGTTATTCGTAGTTTTTTTGCGTTATTTCCAGTCTTTTCATCCTATTATTCGACTAAGAAATTTTCTGTTATCGTTGCGTTAATAATTACAGCTTTTTATTTGATTTTGTCTGGCGCAGCTGTCGCAGCACAAAGAAGTTTTGTGATGGTTGCAGTGATGTTGATTGCTGTATTATGCAACCGTTCTGGTGTGACAATGCGTAATTTTGCTATTGCTGGTTTGGCCATTGTGGTTGTTGTTCCGCATGAAATATTAGGCCCCAGTTTTCAGATGTCATTTTCAGCAACTATAGCTTTAATTGCTGCTTTTGAGTGGTGGAGCAAAAGGCACTCTTCTGACAGGAGAAAAATAACACCATCTCATGTTGGAGGAAAGATAGTTCGTTTTGCTTTCTTATCATTTTCTTCAACTTGTTCATCTTCTCTTATAGCAGGGCTTGCTAGTGGAATTTATGCTGCTTATCATTTTACAAATGTAGCACCTTTCAGTATTATAAGTAATGCTTTGGCTCTACCTATTGTATCAATTTTGGTGATGCCTTTTGGATTGATAGCAGCATTTGCGATGCTTTTGGAATTTGAATGGTTGCCATTACAAATTATGGGTTTTGGTATCAGTCTTGTAACAAAAATTGCTTATTCTATCACAGCTATTTCTCCAGTTATTAATCCTGGATTTATACCATTATCTACGTTGATTTTATTAAGTTTAGGTTTAGTTGGACTGACTTTTTTCAAAACATCTCTGAGATTCTTTTTTATTATTTTTATTTTTATAGGTATTTGGGTTTACGTAATGCGTTCACCTGTGCAATTAATCATAGCAGATAATATGAACCTTGTTGGTATTATAAATGAGAAAATATTGTATGCTGATCGTTCACGTGTTTCCAAATTTACGAAATCTGTATGGGAAAAATCATTCTATATAAACGAAACCATTAAACCAACAAAAATTGGTCCTGCGCTGAACGGACAATTTGTTTGTGATGATAATATTTGTACAGCCTTATTAGAAAATGGATTAAAAGTTGTTGTGTTATATAAAGAAACGGATCAATGTATCAAATCAGATGTTATAATTCAGACATCTATAATGCACGATAAAACATGCAATGATGTTGCAGGAATAGTATTTACGCCTCAGCAACTTTTATCACGAGGTAGTGTTATGATGATGAAAAACAAAGATATTATCTGGTATTATACAGCTTTTCATCGACCATGGAATGTCCATAGACAAAAATTACAAAATCTATAAATTGATTGTATCAAGCTAATATAGCTATAATTTTTTCACTTAATTTATGAAATTTACTAAAGATTACAGATAATTAATTGCAATATTTTTGATAACTGGTTTATAAATTTACAAAAATCATGACCCTACAATAAAATGATAAATTTCGAAAATAAGATCTAAATTTAAACTGTCTATCAAATTGTGTAAACGCAAACAGGTTCAAAAATACTGCATTTTATTATTAATATATTTCTATGGTAGCTAATATTTTTGAGCCAGAGGGTTAAATAAGTTTATGAAAAATTAATAAGGTAATAGATTTTTTTATTATCAATTCGTAACGAATATGGATGATTTATAAAAGAAAGAATGATTCATGAATGCCCAAGAATTGAAAAAGGTGGCGGCTGCTAAAGCACTTGAGTTTGTTCAAGATGGTATGCGTCTCGGTATAGGGTCGGGTTCTACAGCTAATGAATTTATTCGCCTTCTTGGTGAACGTGTTGCAAATGGTTTGCATGTTATCGGCGTTGCTACTTCACATTATTCCGAACAATTATGTCGTCAAGTTGGGGTACCTGTCACTACTTTAGAACAAATTCCTGAGCTTGATCTTGATATTGATGGGGCAGATGAGATTGGTCCTAATATGACCTTAATTAAAGGGGGTGGTGGGGCGTTGCTACGTGAAAAAATTGTTGCTGCAGCATCTCATGAAATGCTTATTATTGCTGACGAAACAAAAGTAGTCAAAACACTTGGTGCTTTTGCACTACCAATTGCAGTCAATCAGTTTGGTCTGAGTGTTACACGCAGTGCTATCGAAAAAATGGCTAAAGGTTTAGGTCTTTCAGGAAAAGTGACGTTAAGAATGAATGGGGATAATCCTTTTAAGACGGATGATGGCCATTTTATTTTTGATGCATCTTGGGGGCATATTGTTCAACCAAAACTTTTATCAAATGCACTATTTGAGATCCCTGGTGTTATTGAACACGGACTTTTTGTGGGATTAGCGTCGCGTTCAATTATAGCGATGGCAGATGGTCAAATAAAAATTTTAGAGAAAAAATGTTGAGAATTTTAATAAAGTAACAAATATGAGTTACAATAATTAATAATTATGGAGTAATCATTGAATGAAAAATATATTTTCTCTCCAGCACTTTGTCACATCGTTTGGTGCAATTGCTATCTTGGTTGTCAATATTGGGCTGGTTCATGCACGAGATGTCAGTGATCAGCACTTAGATGCCGCTAAAAAAATGATTAAAGCCGTTCATGCAACTGATCAGTTTGATAGTTTTTTACCAATTGCTGCACGTGATCTCAAAAATGAATTGATAGGAAATGATCCACATTTAGCAACAACTATTTCTGATATTGTTGATAAGCAGGCACTTGCTTTAGCTAAACGGCGCGCTGATTTAGAGAAAGAAATTGCTCATGTCTATGTAAAGCATTTTAGTCAAGAAGAACTTGATAAGATCACAATATTTTATAATTCTGATGCTGGTAAAAAATTTTTAAAGGAAGTTCCGAGTATTGCGCGTGATTCTTATGCTGTGTTCGATATGTGGCGTTCCTCTATCGTAAAAGATCTTATGAAAAATGTTGAAGGTGAAATGTCTAAAACACTTAATTTAGATAAGTCTGCTACTCCTATGAAATTACCTCTTTAGGTAGGTACTAAGTAGGTTCATCAATTTTATTTTTAGTAAAAGTCTTCTTTCATTAAATAAACGGTAGTAAAATTATCGTTTTAATGGAACAGACATTTTTGAGTATTTAAGCTGTTTATGCGAAAAAAATAAGGAATTTTATTTGCTGATAAATAGTCGATAGTTTAACAATCTAGACGCACAGGAGAGGGATAATTTGTGATGTCTTTTGATTTTGATTTATTCGTTATTGGAGGCGGGTCTGGTGGGGTGCGTGCTGCCCGTCTTGCGGGAGCACTAGGTAAGCGCGTTGCTATAGCAGAAGAATATCGCATAGGGGGAACTTGTGTTATTCGCGGTTGTGTTCCCAAAAAACTATTCGTTTATGCATCACAATATGCACAAGAATTTAGTGACAGTGCTGGTTTTGGCTGGAAATGTGCAGATCCAATTTTTGACTGGCAAAAGTTGGTTGCAGCCAAAGATAAAGAAATATCAAGGTTAGAAGAACTTTATCGCAAGATATTAAAAAATAATAATGTTCATATTTATGAAAGTCGCGTTGTCTTTATTGACGAACACACGTTAGAGCTTACTGCAACAGGTGAGCGGATAAGAGCAAAAAAGATCTTAATTGCAACAGGAGCAAAAGTTGCGCCAAATACAGTTGTAGGTAGCGATTTATGTCTTACTTCTAATGAGATTTTTGATCTTAAAAAATTACCTAAATCAATAATAATCATTGGCGGTGGTTATATTGGTGTGGAATTTTCCAATATTTTTCATGAATTAGGAGTGCAAACAACATTGCTTCATCGTGGTGATTTAATTCTAAGTGGCTTTGATTATGATTTACGGCATTTGTTAAGTGATGCAATGATTCAAAAGGGGATTTCTGTTGTCTATGGTGCGGCAGTTTCTCAGGTTAAAGTTGAATCTAAATCCTATAATGTTACTTTGGCGAATGGACAAACGATCACTGCTGATCAGGTTATGTGGGCTACAGGGCGTGTGCCTAATACAAAAGGTTTAGGACTTGAACAAGCAGGGGTTAAGCTTAATAGTGCTGGTGCGGTTATTGTTGATGAAAAAATGATGACAAATGTCCCTCATATCTGGGCTATTGGCGATGTAACAGGCCATCTGCAATTAACGCCTGTTGCTATTCATGAAGCAATGTGTTTCATTAATACTACATTTAAGAATACTCCAACTGTGCCTGATTATGATTTAATTTCGGTAGCTGTTTTTTCACAGCCAGAGATTGGAACAGTTGGCCTTTCAGAAGAAAATGCAATACGCTGTTATAAGCGTGTTGAAATTTATCGCACATTGTTTCGTCCTATGCGTAATATTCTTTCCGGTAATTCGGAAAAGATGTTTATGAAACTTGTTGTTGATGGTGAAAGTCGTATTGTTGTTGGTGCGCATATTTTGGGAGCAGGTGCTAGTGAAATGATACAGCTTATAGGAATATCTCTCAAAGGAAAACTGACAAAAGATGTATTCGATGAGACTATGGCATTGCATCCAACCGCAGCAGAAGAATTGGTAACAATGTATGAACCAAGCTATGTATACGAAAACGGAAAAAAATTGGAAAATTAGAGGAAGGTGCTTGTAGTGAATAATAAGGCTTTCATGCTATATAAATTGCATGGGTAAGCTTTAGAGAGAATACCATGAGAGAGAAATGGACACCTGAGTCTTGGAGAACAAAGCCAATTAAGCAAGTTCCAACTTATCCAGATAAGTTTTTATTAGCGAATATTGAAAAAAAGCTATGTGGATATCCCCCTTTGGTTTTTGTGAATGAAGTCCGTGATTTAAAAAATGAATTAGCAGCTGTTGCAGAAGGAAAAGCTTTTTTATTGCAAGGGGGGGATTGTGCAGAGAGCTTTGCGGAGCATGAAGCTGGTCGTATTCGTGATTTTTTTCGTGTATTTTTGCAGATGGCTTTAGTTTTAACTTTTGGAAGTTCTAAGCGAGTTATTAAAACTGGTCGTATTGCTGGTCAATTTGCAAAACCACGCTCCTCTGATATGGAAAAAAAGGAAAACGATGAGCTTCCTGCTTATCAGGGTGATATTATTAATGATATTGAATTTAGTAAATCTTCTCGTACGCCTGATCCCCGACGAATGTCTATCGTCTACCATCAGTCGATGGTAACGCTTAATTTGTTACGAGCTTTTGTACAAAATGGCTATGCTAATTTAGAAAATATTCATAAATGGATCGTGAATTTTATTGCTAATAATCTACAAAGTGAGCGTTATGAATTATTGGCAAAACGTGTTTTTGAATCAATCGATTTTATGCATTCAATAAATATTTCAGAAAAAATGAATGATGCGTTATGCCAAACACCTCTTTATACAAGTCATGAAGCACTTTTACTTGGTTATGAAGAGGCTTTAACTCGGATTGATCCCACTTCTGGGGATTGGTACGCGACATCTGGTCATATGTTGTGGATTGGTGATCGTACACGCCAACTTGATCATGCGCATGTTGAATATTGTCGTGGTATTAAAAATCCTGTTGGATTGAAGTGTGGTCCTTCACTTAATCCTGATGAGCTTTTGAAATTAATTGATATTCTTAATCCTGAGAATGAATCAGGTCGGCTTACTCTCATCATTCGTTTAGGGCATGATAAAGTAGAAACCTATCTTCCTCAATTGATTCGTATTGTTGAGCGTGAAAAGCGTAAAGTTGTATGGTCTTGTGATCCAATGCATGGCAATACAATCATTGCCAATGGTTATAAAACTCGTTTTTTTGATCATATTTTCAAGGAAATTGAGAATTTTTTTTCAATACATTGGGAAGAAGGAACGTATCCAGGAGGTATTCATATCGAGATGACAGGTCGTCATGTAACTGAGTGTATAGGTGGTGCACAGGCCATTTCAATAGACGATCTTTTTGATCGTTATCAGACTTATTGTGATCCACGATTAAACGCCAATCAGGCATTAGAATTATCTTTTCTTGTTGCTGAACTTATCAAAAAAAATCGTGATACTAATCAATTGATATAGCAAATATTTTAAGAAAAATCATACAACATTATCTATTTTAGGTATTTATAGGATTAAGTGCTTTTAAAGAAAAGAAATGATTGAAATTGAGCTTACGACTACGCTAAGTTGATGATGATGGCAAAAGAGTTGATAAAAGATGACTTTCGGATTGCAGTTGCTCAATTAAATCCCATTGTAGGTGATATTGAGGGGAATTTTGTTCTTGCTAAAATGGCACATCAGAAAGCTCAACAACAGGGTGCTGATCTTGTTTTATTGACTGAGCTTTTTATAAGCGCTTATCCGCCAGAAGATCTTGTACTTAAGCCTGCTTTCACAAAAGCCTGTGAAAATGCAATTAAGAAATTAGCAAAGGTTACAAAGGAAGGACCAGGTATTATTATTGGTGCTCCGATAAAGCGTGGTGATGCTATTTATAATGGTGTTGTACTGCTCGATAATGGGCAGGTCATTGCTGAATACTTAAAGTTTGATTTGCCTAATTATCTTGAATTTGATGAAAAAAGAGTATTTTCTCCTGGTCCGAGTCCTGAGCCTATTGTTTATCGTGGGATAACATTGGGAATTGTTGTTTGTGAGGATATTTGGAACGATTCCTCGATTTGTACGGAGTTTCGTAATAAAGGAGCTGAATTCATTCTCGTTTCTAACGGGTCTCCTTACTGTCATAATAAAATATTAAAACGTATGAGTATTGTTCGTGCGCGAGCTATTCAAGCTGGTGTGCCGGTTATTTATGCTAATCAAGTTGGCGGTCAGGATGAATTAATTTTTGATGGAGGTTCTTTTGCACTGAATGAGCAAGGCACGGTGGCATTTCAAATGAAACATTTTGAAAGCCATATCGCTGTAAGTCATTGGCAAAGAAAATCGATTGGATGGCAATGTGTTTCTGGTCCAAATGAAAAACTTTTAGGTGGGTTAGCTGCCGATTACCATGCTTGTGTTTTAGGTTTAAGAGATTACGTCAATAAGAACGGTTTTAAAGATGTAATTCTTGGTCTTTCAGGAGGAATTGATTCAGCGCTTTGTGCAGCAATAGCAACAGATGCTCTTGGAGCGGAAAGGGTTCGCGCTATAATGATGCCTTACCATTATACATCAGAGGAGTCACTGAAAGATGCTAAAGATTGTGCACATTTTTTAAATTGTCATTATGAAATAATACCAATTGTTCAACCTGTCGAAAATTTTTTAAGTATAATCGCACCTATTTTTTCAGGGCTGCCTTCTGATGTTACAGAAGAAAATCTGCAAAGTCGTGTACGTGGCACTATTTTAATGGCTCTTTCAAATAAATTCGGTTCAATGGTTATTACAACAGGAAATAAGTCAGAAATGGCAGTTGGATATGCAACACTTTATGGCGATATGAATGGTGGTTTTAATCCCATTAAAGATATTTATAAAATGCAAGTTTATGCATTAGCTGAGTGGCGCAATAAAAATCACTTGCTAAATTTTTTAGGAGCAGAAGGGGTTGTTATCCCTCCAAATATTATAAAGAAAGCGCCTTCTGCAGAGTTGCGAGAAAATCAAAAGGATGAAGATTCTCTTCCCCCTTATCCTATTTTAGATGATATTTTGCAGTCTCTCGTAGAAAATGACATGAGTGTTGATGAGATCGTTAAATGTGGTCATTTACGAGAAACTGTTGAGAAAGTAGAACACCTTCTTTATGTAGCTGAGCATAAAAGGCGACAGTCTGCACCTGGTATCAAAATCAGTTCTAAAAATTTCGGACGCGACCGTCGTTACCCTATTACAAATTATTTTCGTGATAAAAGTTGAGCATTATTCTATGATAAAAGTTCGTTTTGCCCCATCTCCAACAGGTTATATTCATATTGGGAATACTCGTATTGCATTATTTAATTGGCTTTATGCACAGGCAAATAATGGGACATTTATTTTGCGCTATGATGATACAGATCTTGAACGCTCCAAACAAGAATATATCGACGGTATTATGACCGATCTTGAGTGGCTTGATATTAAACCGGATGAAATTCATCATCAATCTAAACGGTTTAGTCGATATGATAAGGTTGCGGAAACACTAAAGGAACGTGGTCTTCTTTATCCTTGTTATGAAACGGTAGAAGAATTAGGTAGACACCGCAAGATTCAACTTTCACGCAAATTACCTCCTGTATATGACCGTAGGGCGCTAAAATTAACAAAAGAAGATAAGAGATTATTGGAATCTCAAGGCCGTAAACCTCATTGGCGTTTTCTTTTACCTAATTTTGAAAGTAATCCATTTCAAATTAAGAGAACAGAAATTTCTTGGGATGATATTGTAAAAGGAAAGCAAACAATAGATCTGGCTTCTATTTCGGATCCTGTTTTAATTCGTGAAGATGGAAGCTACCTTTATACGCTACCTTCTGTGATTGATGATATAGATATGGCCATTACACATATCATTCGTGGCGAGGACCACATTACTAACACAGGTGCACAAATTACTATTTTTGAAGCTCTGAATGCAAAATTACCAGCCTTTGGCCACATTAATTTATTAACTACGGTTTCAGGGCAAGGGCTTTCAAAACGTAACAGTGATCTTTCTATTTGCTCTTTAAGGGAAGAAGGATTTGAATCTATGGCTGTTCGGTGTCTTTCTGTTTTAACTGGAACATCGAAGAATATAGAAGCTCACCGTGATCAAAAAGCACTTTTAGAGCATTTTAGTCTTCAGAATACGTCAAAATCAGCTGCAAAATTTGATATCACTGATCTAATTTCTTTGAATAGTCATTTTGTTCATGAATTGACCTATGAGGAAGTGAAAACAAGACTTGAAAAACTTTCTATTTGTGGAGAAAAGGCAGAATATTTTTGGAATACGATAAGAGATAATATTGATAAGGTAAATGACGCAGCTTTATGGTGGGAAATTATTCATAGTGATCAGAGCTTTGATGCTGTTTCATTTGAAGATCGCGCATTTTTACAACAGTCTGTTGATCTGTTACCTGAGGGGAGTTTAAATGATGAAAGCTGGAAAATTTGGACAACGGCATTAAAAGAAAAAACAGATCGTAAGGGAAAGGCTTTGTTTATGTCATTGCGTTTGGCCTTAACTGGAAGGCAACATGGTCCTGAAATGGGAAAGCTTTTACCGCTCTTAGGGCGCGAAAAGATAATCAATAGATTGACCATTTGATGCGAAAAAACTTTAAAATCCATCAACACAACAAAGTATTTTGTTGATTTTTTTTATTTCAAATGGCTCTTTTGTTCAAGAACGAGTTTTTACGAGCATAAATGCTGGAATATCAGCGCCAAATGCAAGAATAGGAGAAGTTTTTTCTTTTTGAGAATGGTGTTTATCAGAAGAAGTCGCTTTATTGTTAGTCTTTTTCACGCAAATTTCTGCATTGTCTTTTGGCATTTTGATAGCATTTTTTTGAATATTTTTCTTTGGTGATTTTGTTGACTTGGTTTTTAAGCTGATGTCATTTACTTCATCATTGATCAAAGTAGATAGATCTCCATCAAGCCATTCAATGTTTTCTTTGCTTATTTTTTCAATAGCACTAATATATTTCTGGTCATTTTTTGTAACAATTGTAAAAGCTTTGCCACTACGTTTTGCACGTCCTGTGCGACCAATTCGGTGAATATAGTCTTCAGCATGTGTAGGGACGTCATAATTGAAGACATGGCTTACATCCGGAATATCAAGCCCGCGGGCGGCAACATCAGAAGCAACTAGAAGCGTGAGTTTATTTTCTTTAAAATCAGCCAGTGTATTCATACGTGAATGTTGATCCATATCACCATGAAGTACACCTACACTAAAATTATATTTGACGAGTGACCTGAAAAGTTCAGAAATATCTTTTTTCCGGTTGCAAAAAACAATAGCATTTTTAAGCTCTTTGTTTTCATCGTGGATAAGTTTTCGTAAAACAGCTCTCTTATGCCACGCTTTACTTCCTGATTTAACAAGCCGCTGCGTAATTGTTCTAGCAGTTGAGGATTCTTTGGTAATTTCAACACATACAGGTGAATGTAAAAATTGCTCTGTTAATTTTATAATTTCTGGTGCCATTGTTGCTGAGAAGAACAATGTCTGGCGCGTAAAGGGCGTCAATTTACAGATACGTTCAATATCAGGGATAAAGCCCATATCCAACATACGATCAGCTTCGTCGATAACAAGAATTTCAACACCCATTAAGAGTAATGTGCCACGCTCAAAATGGTCAAGAAGCCGCCCTGGTGTAGCGATAAGAACATCAGCGCCTCGTTCAAGTTTGCGGTCTTGATGGTCAAAAGAAACACCACCAATTAAAAGAGCGACATTTAAACGGTGATTTATGCCGTATTTATCAAAATTTTCCTTAACTTGAGCCGCAAGCTCTCGTGTTGGTTCTAGTATGAGAGTACGGGGCATTCTAGCTTTTGCACGGCCTTTTTCAAGTAATGTAAGCATAGGAAGAACAAATGAAGCGGTTTTACCAGTACCTGTTTGAGCAATTCCTAAAACGTCTTTGTGTTGAAGCACATGAGGAATCGTCTCGCTCTGAATAGGGGTTGGAGCCGTATATCCTGCTAATTGAACAGCTTTAATAACCTTTGCAGAGAGGCCTAAATTGTCAAAATTGTTTAAAGGTGGTGTCATTTCTTCTATCGATTACTCTTCTGAATTTTAGTTTCATTAGCTAATACAACAAAGCTCAACCATTTCATATCATCGAGGATGGGGTAAGGTGGATTGATAAAAAAGTCAACTATAACTGTTTTATCTATATATAGATAGAATGATAAAAATAATTAATAGCGAAATTGTTCTGATAAAATGCGCTCATCCCATGAATGGTTAGGATCAAAAAGTATAGAGACTGTTATGTCTGTAGCAGATGAAATAGTAACTGAGTGAACAGATTTGACTTCAACATTGTCAGCAGCAGCATTCACAGGGCGTTTATCAAATTCGAGCATATCAAAGCGTACTGTCGCTGTATCAGGGAGTAATGCGCCACGCCAGTATCGTGGACGAAAAGGGCTGACAGGGGTAAGCGCCATAAGAGGAGCCATGAGAGGTAAAATAGGACCTTGTACTGATAAATTGTATGCAGTGGATCCTGCTGGTGTAGCAACAAGGATGCCATCACAACTTAATTGTTCAATGCGTACTTTATCATCAACACTGATACGAATTTTAGCAGCTTGATAGGACTGACGGAATAAGGATACTTCGTTAATTGCAAGTGCTTCAATATGCTCTTTACATTCTGATTTTGCAATCATGCGTAGGGGATGAATGTTTTTTTTATGTGCTGCAGCAATACGATTTGGCAATTTTTTTTCATGAAACTTATTCATAAGAAACCCTACTGAACCTCGATTCATACCATAAATAGGTTTTTGGGTATTCATAACATTTCTCACTGTTTGTAACATTGTTCCATCGCCACCAATTGCAACAATTATATCAGTTTCTTCAAGAGAAGAGTGACCATAGATAGAAATTAATTTATTAGTGGCTTTGATAGCCTCTTCAGTTTCAGAAGAAATGAAATGAAAGCGACTGGGTAATGGAGTCATTAAAAATTATCCTGATATTCACGACCTATTTTAAAAATTTAAAAGCTTTATATAAGGGCTATTTTTTCAAAAAGAAGAATTTTATAAATTAATCTGTTTAAAGAAAAAGTATTTTGGTTAAAAAGAGTTCATAATTGTATGAACAAGTATTCCTTTTACAATTTTTGGTCAGAATGACAATTCATCATTGAAGCTGGGAGCATGATCAGTTAATAAAAAGTCTAAAGCTGATTTAATCATAATTTTAAGCACCCGTAGCTCAGCTGGATAGAGCGCTGCCCTCCGAAGGCAGAGGTCACAGATTCGAATTCTGTCGGGTGCACCAAATTTTCAATTTATTTTTATATAGACGATATTTAGAGAACTATTTTTACCTTTTGTAAAAAAAAATCAGCAATAATTCAGGTCTTTAACATTTTAAAGAATCACTTTGTCTATGGCGTTCTCTTAGTATTTTAGCTCCTTTATTAAGATATTTAAAAAGACGAAAAGTTTCTATGGTTGCTCGAAGAAGATTTTAATAAACTGCCTTACGAGATATGAGTAATAAACTGGGAGGATTCAGGTAAAGAGCGAACATATTTCAAATAAATCTTAAAAAACTCGCGAAGGTCAAGTTAGAAAATTATATCCTTTTCCTTGATCATGCTGCTCTTTATCTTAAGAAAGATCAAAAAATATCAAGTATTACAAAAATCGAATGGTGGGCGTGACAGGGATTGAACCTGTGACCTCTACGATGTCAACGTAGTGCTCTCCCGCTGAGCTACACGCCCATCAATGATGTGCATACAGCATATAGAATTCTAAAGGTCAATGCCTGATTTCATTTTTTATTTGATCAAGTATGGATAATTTAATAGGCTCACTTTAAGCAGCTATAAGTATTTTCCCAATTTCATTAACTAATTCGCGTAAATGAAATGGTTTAGAAAGCACTTTAGCATCAGGAAGAGTATCATTATTTGAATTTAATGCAACTGCTGCAAAGCCTGTAATAAACATAACACGCAAATCAGGGTCAATTTCGGTAGCACGTCGTGCAAGCTCAATTCCATCCATTTCTGGCATTACAATATCAGTCAGCAAAAGAGAAAATGGCTTTTCTTGTAAACATTCATATGCACTAGCACCATTATCGAAATCAACAACTTCATAGCCTGCACGTTCCAACGCTTTTACTAGAAAGCGGCGCATATCGTTATCATCTTCCGCTAGCAAAATTCGTTTCATGACTATATCCAATTGCTCCGTATATCAGAGTTTTTTTATATATTAACGTTATACATCATAGATGTATTTATAAAAAAAAATTATAAAATACTTATAATGAAAATGAGTAGAAAAATGGTTAATTCTCACATCTATGCAAATATACGAATATTATTTTCGTAATTGAGTTCAATAAAGATGTGCGTAATGCTTTGAAAATAGGGATCAGAATTGAATATTTTGAGCTTTTTTGTCATTCCAAATTTGAAAAAGTTTTAAGTTTTTATCATGTGATTAAATTGTGGATTTGTTAAAAGATTTTATATTATTTGACTATGAATAATTAAATGCAGTCTAAAAATTATTTTCAATAAAGATGTATCATCGCAAAAGGAATTTTGTGATTGGTGGCTATTAAAATTCGCTGCTATGAACATTTAGAAGAGAAGAATTTCGTCTTTAGAGTGAAGAGATATCTATAATTAATATCTCTGACGTATATTTTACAAGTTAGTTCAATCTCAAAAAAGAACTTATATTCATCATAAAAGTGATCAAGGATTAGGAAACAAACCTCTTATTTTATATTTTCTTATATATTAAAATACAAAAAAGAGTTGAAATAGGAAAGATTAATTACCAGATAAATACTACGGTTGCCATGATGGGACCGTTAGTTTTCTAAGCAGGCCTGCCATTCGGAGGCTGCGTAGATCGATTATAGATTATAGCTGCTCTAAAGGAGGGCAATATTATGCGCCAAGTAGATTTTTCACCCTTTTATCGTTCAACTGTAGGATTTGATCATCTTTTTAATTGGTTTGATTCCAGAGTACAGCCAAATGATGTTTCTTCTTATCCACCGTATAATATTGAGCGTTTAAGTGAGGATTCATATCGGATTTCTATGGCTGTTGCTGGTTTTTCTTTAAATGAAATAGATATTGAAATACATTGTAATCAGCTAACCATTAAAGGTGAAAAAATGCTTGAAAATGAAGATGATGGACGAGAATTTCTTTATCGAGGCATTGCTTCACGTGCTTTTGAACGGCGTTTTCATTTGGCTGATCATGTTAAAGTCATTGGAGCGGAATTAAGCGATGGGCTTTTGCATATTCAACTCAAAAGAGAAATGCCAGCTGAATTAAAACCAAAGAAGATCGCTATACAGGCATCATCCTCTATTGCTAAAAACAGTTTAGATAAAACAGTTTAAAAATTGGAATTACTGAATAATTGTCTCTTTCTAAGATTTTTAATACGCGGGGCAAAAGTCTCGCGTTTTTTAATATTTCTCATTGAAAGAAAATTATTTACGTAAAAAATAGCTATAAACTGTTTTGTGGTAATCAGGAGAGGATAGCCTGAAAATAATAAAATATTTAACGATCGGTTTATTTTCTATAGTTTGATGTAATAATTTAAGAAAAATGGTCGGAACGGCGGGATTCGAACCCACGACCCCTTGACCCCCAGTCAAGTGCGCTACCAGGCTGCGCTACGCTCCGAATAGTTCAGAACGACTAAACGACTGTTTCTTTAAAGGCAAGAGAAAAATAAATCGAATAAAATCGCTAAAATATTTTCTTTTCTATTTTTGAAAAACAAAAAAGGATTTGTATTTTAGTCTTTTTTGATTGAATTAAGGTAAGTTAGTCAAATTTTAATCTCAAGCGATTGTTAATTGCATAAATTTTATATTTTTATTAATTATTTAAATTTTGTAATTTTAGATTAATTAATTTTACTATTATATTGATAACATAAAGAAAAATAAAATATTTTTATTCATTTATCGATGATTTTTTAAAGAATAGACTTGTATTGTCAATATAGTGATGAGAATATGCTGTAAAAATCTGTAATTAATGCATTTCTATAATCCAATATATTCGTGTTTTATAAAAGGAAAAATAAAAATATTCGATTTATACTTGTTATTTTATTTTTAATGTAGAGAATGAATGGAATCTCGTTACAAATTCATTGAGAATGTTTATTTTGCAAGAGAAGAGGAATGATGAGCCGTTGTTTAGTAATAAGTTTGACAGAAGCCGCAATAAATCGAGTCAAAAATATTATGGAGACAAAAGATGCTCATGGTATTCTTATCGGTGTTAAAAAGGGGGGGTGCGCAGGGATGGAATATACAATTACCCTTGTAAAAGAAGAGGTACGTGATACGAGTGCGGATATTGTTGAAATTAATGGTGCTCGCGTTTTTATCGCACGCGATGCGGTATTATTTTTATTAGGAACGCAGCTTGATTATGAAGAGACAGCGTTGCGTTCTGGCTTTATATTTAATAATCCTAATCAAATTTCAGCATGCGGGTGTGGTGAATCAGTAGAAATTCGTCCTATTTCACAAAACAGTTAAATGAAGCTCATTAAGTTTGAGAGAAGCTTCGCTTTTGCAAAATATTTTTTGGTATCAATATTTTGCTTTTTCTGTAATTGCTAAGCGTAAGTTATTCGTCCCAACGTTTATGAAACCACATCCATTGTTCAGGGTATTCACACACCCAAGATTCGACGATATCATTTAGTTTTTGCACAGAAGCATTTATATCAACTTCGTTTTTCTCATTAAGTGGAAGTTCTATACGTTCATATAATTCTAAACGATAGCGTCCTCCAGCTAAGCGAATACAACGTGCAGGATAAATGTCACATTCATATTGCCGAGCAAGTTTTATAATTAGAGGATTGGTTTTAACAGGGCGATCAAAAAATGTTCCAGAAATACCTCGACGGAATTTTTGATCAATAAGCATACCAACATTTTTTTCTTGTGCTAATTGTTCTGCTAATGCCAAAGCTGCACCGGCTTGGGATGGTACAAGATGCCCCATGGAAGTTTGTCGAGCTTTAAGAACTCGTTTTGCAATATAGGGGTTATTAGGTGGTCTAAATAATACTGTGATATTAAGATCGAAACTCTGTGCACATACAGGAAGAAGTTCAAAATTTCCAGTATGAGCTGTGAAGAAAATATGTGGTTTTTTTTCATCTTTTAATCGTTGGAATATCTCAGCGCCAACGACTTCAACTACACTTAGTTGGTCGGCTTTGGGATCAAAATCAAAAATTTTATCAAGAAAAACATATTCAGCTAGAAGCCTCCCCATATTTTTCCACATTTCTATAGCTATTTTATGGAGTTCTTGTTCTGTTTTTTCTGGGTATGCAGCTTTAAGGTTTGCAAGTGCAATTTGATGACGAGAAACAAGAGGACCGAGTATTGTTGCTAACCAAGAAAAAAAAGATAACCCAACTTTTGCAGGAAGATATCGTAGAACCGCTAAAAAACCGATTAGTAGGTATGACCATAATAAATCAAAAGATTTTTTTATAATTATTTTAATATGATACATAAAAAGTTTAATATAAAACTTTATCATAATTTAATCGATTTTGAGAATAATTTTACCAAAAACATCACGCTTTTCCATTCTTTTTAAAGCAACATCAATGTCATCAAAATGAACAATTGTATCAATAATAGGATGTATAATTCCTTGTGCCATTTTTTGCATAGCATTTGCCATATTTTCCATACGACAGCCAAATGAACCAAATATTTTAAGTTGTTGCTGAAACAGTTGCATTAAATTCATAGGAGCGGAAACACCAGAAGTAGAACCACAAGTCACCAAACGTGCTCCTTGTTTCATGCACAACATAGAACCTGCCCATGTATCAGCACCGACATGTTCAAAAACAACGTCAACACCTTTTTTTTGAGTTAATTTACGGACTACACCTTCAAAGCGGTCTTTACGGTAATTAATAACATAATTTGCTCCAAGGGATTGTGCTTTTGCAATCTTGTTATCGGAGCCCACAGTTGTAATAATTGTACATTTCATAGATTTTGCGATCTGAATAGCAGCTGAGCCAATACCAGAACCACCAGCATGTATAAGAATTGTTTCTCCAATTTGTAATTTTGCATTGTCAAAAAGCATATGTTCTACGGTACCAAAGGTAACTGGAGCAACAGCTGCTTGTATTTCATCACATTCTGAAGGTGCTGGCACGAGCAGACGTGCTGGAAGATTAATGAGTTCACAGGCAAATCCATCTAGGTGAAAACCATGTACACCTTTTACATGACTGCAGAGATTGTCATGCCCTTTATGACAAGCTTGACACAGACCACAGGTGTGAGCACCATAAATTGAGACGAGCTGTCCAAGTTGCAAATTATCAACACCATTTCCCAGCTGAATAATTTCACCTGAAGCTTCTGCACCTATAGTGAGAGGCATTTTCCTTTTAGCAAAGGCCATACCACGCCATCCCCACACATCGATATGGTTAAGAGCAACAGCTTTTATACGCACTGTTACTTCACCAGGGCTAGGAGGGGGTGGTAAGGCGATATGGGTTATTCCAACTTGGCGCTCATTAAATAATTGCAGTGCACGCATTATCATCCCCTTTTATATGATAAAAAATTAATTTTTTTTATGAAAAAATTTTTCTTTATAGGCGGTGATGACAAGACTACTATTTTGACCACCAAAACCAAATGAATTGGACAAAATCGCATTCACACGAGTGTTACGGCTGTAGTTGGGAACAACATCTAAAGGGATAGCAGGATCAGGATCATCGTAATTGATTGTAGGAGGGAGAATTCCTGATTGGATGGTTAAAAGCGAAAAGACAGCTTCTATAGCGCCTGCAGCAGTTAATGTGTGCCCAATCATTGATTTATTCGAAGAGACAGGAATATGTTTTAAAATATCACCAAATATTGCTGATAATGCCAGATATTCCATTTTTTCATTCTCGGGTGTTGAGGTGCCATGTGCGTTGATGTAATCAATTTCATTGATGGTCATTTTTGCGTCAGCTAAGGCTTTTCGCACTGCTTCAGTTGCTGGTGATGCATCAGGTTTTGAACGAGTACGGTGAAAATCATCTGCTGTTTCTCCACAGCCAGCTAAAATGCCTAAAATTTTTGCTTTACGATTTAAAGCACTTTCTAGAGATTCAAGAACAAGAGTACCTGATCCTTCTGCCATGACAAAGCCATTTCGATCATGGCTAAAAGGTTTTGCGGCTTTTTCTGGGGGATCATTGTGGGTTGAAAGAGCTGATAATAAAGAAAAGCGAATAAGGGATTCTGCTGAAACTGAACCATCTGTAGCAATTGTTAGTGCACGATCTGTTTCGCCCCGTCGAATAGCTTCAACACCTAATTGAATTGCTGTTGCTCCAGATGCACAGGCAGTTGAGAGTGTAATGGGGAGTTTTTTTGTGCCAAATTTTTCTTGAAGATTTTCTGCAATTGCTCCAAATTGAGTAGTTTCAAAAAGTTCTTTCTGGGGATTACGACTACAAATTTCAAGAAGATGCGCATAGGAAGGTTCAATGTTAAAGGTTTCTAATTGGTCAAGAGCGAAACGTGCTTTCCATTCAAGTTCAACAGGAGGTGCAGCTAAAAACAATGGTCCATCAAAATTTTTCTTGTCGAGACCTGATTGTTCTAAAGCCTCTTCTGCTGAAAGATAAGCTAATTTTTCAGAGAGAGCTGCAGCACCAATTGTACTTTCTTTAAGAAAATCAATTGTGCCTGCAATATGTGTATTTAATCCTTCAACAGGAAAACGCGTTATTTTATGGATACCGCTAACGCCATTGATTAATTTTTGCCAATTTTCCTGCTTTCCTTGCCCTAGCGATGTTATAACTCCCGCTCCGGTTATTGCTACCAGTGGGCGTCCGAGATGGTCGTTATACTTCATCATAGAGATACTCTCTCTTTAAACAGCGGTGAGGCGTGCCATACCTTCAGCTCTTTTTATACCAATTGTTGTGACAAATACTTCATGAACTTCTTTTAAAAATGACTTTTCATGAGTGCTTAGTGTTGGAAAGCTACTCTTTTTTTTGACAGCAATAGCAGCCAATGCAAGTGCTAGAGGAAATTGCGCTTCCCGTAGATAACCAAACAATGTTGTAACACCACGGTAAGATATATTGGCATCATCGAGTATATTTTGTTCTATTTTTGTAATTTCATTAAATCCTGAAGCAGCTGAAATTGCAAAAGAAGATTGAGCCTTCATCATTTTTAGCATTTTAGAAATTGTATCTTTGAGTGGTTTCTTTTTTCTGTTTGTTTGATCCGTTTGTCGTTGATCGCTTCGTTTTGGAATTTGCTGATTCCAATCAACGCTGGTTAACTTATGAACAGTGTAAGGTGAAAAATTTATACAATCGAGATTTGGTGTAACCGTAGGATCATTCAATTTATTCCAATGATGATCAACTCCTTCACCCAAAGAGCTTATCAATCCTATACCAGTAATAAATACAGCTTGATTTTGCATAATAAAAAAATTAATTAGCCCGCTTTAAAATAACGAGTTCATCAATTTTTTCGCAAAGGTTCTTAAGAACAAAGTATTTTTCGGTTGCAACGGAACCTTCATTAACTTCCTGAGTCCATTGTTCGAGAGGAACTTTAATTCCAAAAGCTTTATCAATAGCAAAAACAATATCAAGGAAATCGAGGCTATCAATTCCTAAATCATCGATTGTATGACTTTTAGGTGTGATAACACTACGATCAATTTCACTGATTTCTGAAATAATATCAGCAACTTTGTTAAAAGTAGAAGACAATATGCAATTCCTTATTATGGTTTATAATTTTACAGAAAAACTTCGATACTACGTTATCTAGCTTCTGTTTTTTTGAAAAAAAGACTTAATCAGAAATACAATTGTCTTTTTGATTGAAGGTAGGCTTTCAGTGAATAGGCTATTGTAGCTAAAATGTCTAAAAAAAAATTCTTAAATTTTACTTTAATAAGGATCACTTATCTTTATTTATTTTATTATGAAATTTTTTTCTATTTGCAGCAAGCACTGCAAGTGCTGTCATATTGACGACTCCTCGTGAGGTTACTGAAGGTGTTAGTATGTGGACAGGACGTGCTGCACCAATTAAAATAGGACCCACATGAAGTGAATCGGTTAGATGTTTAACAATATTGAGCGTGATATTAGCTGCATCAAGTGTTGGGAAAACGAGAAGATTAGCCTCGCTTTTGAGGCGTGAATCAGGGAAAATGCGATCACGAAAAATTTTCGATAGTGCCGCATCGCCTTGCATTTCTCCATCTGCTTCCAAATCTGGGTACAATTTAGCAAGAATTTCGGTAGCACGACGCATTTTACGTGCACTTTCTGTATCTTTAGAGCCAAAATTTGAATGCGATAATAATGCTGCTTTTGGTGTTATACCAAACGCTTCAACTTCTTGTGCTGCTAACACAGTCATTTCTGCTATTTCCTCTGCAGAAGGATTTTCGTTAACATAAGTATCTGTTAGAAAAAGAACTCTGTCTGGAGAAATAAGCAGACTAACAGAAGAAAAATGACTGATATTTGAATCAAGTCCAATAATTTGTTCGATTAACTGAAAATTACGTTCAAAATGTCCTTCTAAACCGCAGATCATGGCATCAGCTTCTTCGCGCATAACTGCAATAGCTGCAATAGCTGTTGTTGATGTCCTTACAATTGTTTTTGCAACTTCAGGTGAAACGCCACATCTAGCGGTATACTGAAGGAATAAATTGACATAATCACGGAAACGTGGATCATTTTCTGGATTTATGAGCTCAAAATCTATGCCAGGAAGAATTTTTAAACCAAAACGTTTTAATCTCGCTTCTATCACATGTGGGCGGCCAATGAGAAGAGGAATAGCGGTTTGTTCTTCAAGAACAATCTGTGCTGCACGAAGTACGCGTTCATCCTCACCATCAGCATAGATTACGCGTTTGCGTTTTGCTGCTTTTGCTGCTGCAAAAACAGGCTTCATCGTGAGACCGGAACGAAAAACAAAACGTTTAAGGGTGTCGTGATAAGCAGAAATATCTTTAATTGGTCGAACAGCTACATTCGTTTTTATTGCTGCTTCAGCAACAGCAGGAGCAATGCGCAATATTAAACGTGGATCAAAAGGTGAAGGGATAAGATAATCTGGGCCAAAACTGGGCGCTTCTTTTGAATAAGCACGTGCTACAACATCTGAGGATTCTTCGCGGGCAAGGTTAGCAATAGCATGAACTGCTGCTACTTTCATTTCTTCATTAATTGCGATAGCACCGACATCTAGTGCACCACGGAAGATATAAGGAAAACAGAGGACATTATTGACCTGATTTGGGTAATCAGAACGTCCTGTGCAGATCATTGCATCTGGTCGAACCGCACGTGCTTCCTCTGGCATGATTTCTGGCGTTGGATTGGCAAGTGCTAGAATTAAAGGATTCGAAGCCATTTTTTTCAGATATTCAGGTTTTAAAACGTGGCCTGCAGAAAGACCTAAAAAAATGTCCGCATTTTCAATGATTTCGGATAAGGTTCGTGCATCAGTTTTTTGCGCATACTTGACTTTCCAGCGATCCATAAGTGTTTTACGGCCTTCATAAACAACACCCTCCAAGTCGCTAAGCCAAATATTTTCAACTTTTGCTCCTAGGTGAACTAAAAGATTAAGACAAGCCAAGGCTGCAGCACCTGCACCTGAGGTAACTATTTTTGCATCTTCAATTTTTTTCCCAGAAAAATTTAGTCCATTAAGTACAGCAGCAGAAACAATAATGGCAGTTCCGTGTTGGTCATCATGGAAAACAGGGATATTCATTTTAGCGCGAAGTTTTTCTTCAATTTCAAAACATTCAGGCGCTTTGATATCTTCGAGATTAATACCACCAAATGTTGGTTCCAATGAGGATACGATTTCTACCATTTGTTCAATATTTGGCGCATCGAGTTCAATATCAAAAACATCAATATTTGCAAATTTTTTGAATAAAACAGCTTTTCCTTCCATAACTGGCTTAGAAGCAAGCGGACCAATATTTCCTAATCCAAGAACAGCGGTTCCATTTGATATAACGGCTACTAAATTGGAACGAGAAGTATACTGAGCTGCAAGTTTTGGATCATTATGAATTGCAAGACATGGCGCGGCAACACCCGGAGAATAAGCAAGTGCCAAATCACGTTGATTACCAAGAGGTTTTGTCGCTTGTATTTTTAATTTTCCAGGTTCTGGATATTGGTGATAAAAAAGCGCTGCGCTGTTGAATTCATCTTCTTGTAAGCTGCCGTTACTATTTTGTTTTTTAGACATTTTATTATATCCAAATTAATGTACTTTTATATAAGCGATGCTAGTATAAGGGTAAACATATATTTACACTCTTTTTATTACTAGTATATTTAAAATGGAGAGCAAGCAACTTGAGTGATAAAGGCGATTTGCTCGTTTTTGATTGATCAAAGTGAAAATAATTGCCTTATAGTTAAGGCTGTATTAAATTTTGTAAAATGTGTTTAAAAACATAAAATCAAATACTTAGTGAAAAGATAGTGAATATGTTAACAACTCTTAATGAGTATTATTCAAAATAAGGGACTTTATTAGAAAATATCAGTTAAGTCTTCTAAAGTGGGTATTAAAAATAAAAAATTATTGTGTAAATAGTCTGATATGATTGCTTGCTCAATTATTAAAATTATTTTGATTCTTCTACGTCAAAGATTTTTTGGAAACAGTTACAAATATTTCTCTGTCTTTCAATTTAGCGTAAAAAAATCTTTTACAAAAGATTTGTGATTTACGTATAAATTAAAGAGAGCAAAAGGGATTGCTCTTCTTCTTTTCTCATTTAATGCGTCCGCTTGCATGGGCAAGTATAGTGTAGACCTTTCCACTATCTGATACCAGATAGTGCCGAGCTGAGTTCATATCCTTAGTATCCCGAGATACATCGCGTAATAATTTTTCAAAGTCGATAATATATTGATTGACTGCATATTTAAAATGAGGATCATTCATATATTTTTGCTTAATTTTTTCAAATATAATTTGCCCACTTTTAGTGTAAAGGCGTTCTGTCACAATGTTATTTTGTCCACGCTTATAATGATTCCACAACTCGACGATAGCATCGTGATTAATAGATTTTATAACACTAGCCGCTAATGAATGAAGAGACTTATTCATTAAACGAGCTTCTGTCTTCACTTGTGAAAGAGTCGAGTTATCATCCATTTCTTCGCGTGATGTTTCTGCAGACGAAGCTCTTGCTAGGAGATTTGACACCCACTTATTTTTGTTTATTTTATTTTGGTCTTTTTGTAAATTAGACGTTGATGGTACTATTTTCTTTATAAGGTTAGAGGAGGTACCATTATCTTTATTAGACGTCAACGATGTAAGAGGTTTTGGCGTTAATCGATTTTCTTTTTTCTTTTTATTATCACTTTGTACAACATTTGCTAAATCCTTTAACTTTGTAACTTCTTCATCTAGAGCATAGCGGATTGTATTTGTTGTTCCTTTGACTTTTTCCGGAAGCTTTTGAATAGTTTCATTTACATCATTATTGACTTTAGAAAGTTCTAATCGAATTTCATTGGCTGAGCGGCGTATATCTTCTGCAGCTCCTGAGAAACACGTCGTAGCCTCATTAATGATCTGATTTAACGTTTGTTGTAATAATTGTGTAGAATTGCGCGTATTTTCATCAGTTCGCTCAAATGCCAGGTTAAGAACATTTTCATAATGCTCAATCAGCTGATTAACTTCATCAGATTTTGCAATAAGGCTATTGCTTAATGTAGATAGCGCATTTTGTCTTTTTGTAAGTGTTCCATCGAGCATATTTTCTGATTTTTCGAGATTGTTAATGACTTCAGAAAGTGTCTTAGCATGTTCACCAAAGTTATTTGTTACATCACTAATTTTTTCAAATGTGTTGCGTACAAACTTTTGCAGAATTTCCATATTATTGCTGAGTTCTTGATTTGCATCTGACAAATATTCAGCTACTTGGTTGGTATTCTGAAAGAAATTATTTGCAGTTTCATTAAATTGACCATCAATATTTTGAACTGTTGATATTAAAACATCACTATTTTCGTGAATATTGCAAATCGATAGATTTAATTGTTTAAGGATCGATGAAATATTATTAATAAGGTCTTCTTTCACAGCAGTCATGGTCTGAATAGTTTCAGAGCCTGTCTCCGTTATAATGTTCACTAAAGATTGATTTTGCGCAAAAATTCTCTTTTCAGACTCTTCTGCTGAGAGGGAAAGTTGTTCACCAACGTGCTGTGTTAAATTATTGAGTGATTCAGCTGTATGTTGCACAACCTGATTTAAATGATCTGTTAACTCTGCCAATTGCTCAACATGTCCTGAAATTTGAGCAGCTGTTTGGTTGTTTGTTGCTTCTAAACTGTTGCTAATATTAGTAAGTCGATACTCTAAATTATTTTCAAGTTCCTGTATAGAATTATAAAGAATGCCGGAACGTTCAGCCAATAATTGTTCAATTGCTGTTGTTGAAGTGTTTACAACTTCACTAAACAATGTTTGTGCATTTTGGCTAGTATCCTGAATTGTTTGTTCAATATTTAATACAACACGATTACCAGATTCTAAGATCATATTTTCTGCTTTTTCAGCAACATCAGAAACAGATGAAATAAATTTATGTCCAGTAGAAAGGATAGAGTTTTCTGATTTTTCTACCTGATCAGCTATGATTGATGCTAACTCATGAGAAAAATTGGAAAGCTTTTCTTGTACTTTATCTGTTTCATCATGTAGTGATGAAAGCATTTGTTCACCCGTAGAAGAAATAATATCAGATGCTTGTATAATCTTATCTTGTAAGCTGTCTGTGACCGTATTAACGGAATTTTCTAACGTAACACGCATATGATCGACGCTAGCGTCTAATGCATTTTGGACGTCTTTTTGGTACTCATTATTGAGCATGATAGATGTTTTTAAGCTATCAGAGTTCTCTTCAAGCACAGATGTTTGTAACTGAATAGTCTCACATACTTGGCTCAATTTTTGGGATAATGTTTCTTCTAACATACTTGCATGTTCAAAAATTTGACGTGCACGATTTTCTAAATCTTCATCGAATGATCCCATACGCATTTCAAGAGATTCAAAGAGAACTCCGTTCGAATGAGAGAGAGTATCTCTTAGAATTTCGGTATGATCCTCAAGGTTTTTGATGTGATTTTGAACAGTTTCAGTAATAGCCTTATTATTATCAACAATTGCGCTTTCAACTAAATCCATTTGCTGCTTTAAAGCGACATTAACATGTATATCACTTTTGGCGATGATATTATGGAGCCCTTCCATACGTTCTTCAAGCGCATTTACTTGATCTGCAAGAATTTCGTTAAGAGAAAAGCTATTAATAGCTAAAGAGTCACGCAAAGCATCAGCACGTATATCAATATTTCTGGTGTGGGTTTCTAAAGCATCTTTAGTAGTCTCGCAACTTTGCGTAATAGTTTCTTGTAGTTTATCTATGCAATGGATTACATTTGTTACATGATTTTCAGCATGAAGATCAATAGTTTGAACATTATCAATTAAAGTCTTTTCAATATTTGAAACACTCTGTGTTAATGTCTCAATCTTATCTTGCAATGTATTAGCGATTTTATCTTTTTCACTGCTGAGCATTTCAGACATCATATCTCTTTGGTCAGCAAATTGTACTTTGAATTCCTGCGAACGCTCTTTTATAACATCAACAATCATATTATCAATATGTGCGATTTCTTCTCTTAGCAGCTTTTTACTTTCATCAACAGCAAGAAGAATATCATCATGTCCGCGTGTAAATGTACTTGCAATGTTAGCTGTTGTTTCTTCAAGATTTGCATTAATTTGCGAAGTATGAGCTTCCAAAAATAACTCAAGCTTTTCAGCATTATCTTCTATGGCTTGACTGCGGCAAATGAAAGCGTCGATAATAGAATTACTGTGTTCTCTAAGAGATAAATCAACTTTTGCTAAACGGTTTTCAAAGGCTTCAATTGCCTCTGAAGTTATATTATCAAATTGAGAAGAAATTTTATTAGCCTGTTTGTCAAGCTGTATGATTTTTTCATCAAAATCCTGCAATGACTCGTTATGGCGATCAATAATTGCTTGATCTAATATTTTAAATTTATCGTCGATTCTAGATAAAGTTTGATCTGTTGCAGTTTGTATATGCGTTGCAATTTCAGCAATATGCATTTCAGCTCTAACGGCTGTTTCATTAAATGTTTTTTCTAATTGCTTTTCATTATCATTAAAATGCTCTGAAAAACTATCAAGGTTTCTTCCTAATGCATGAAAAAAATCTTCATTTCTCTGCTGCATTTGTTCAGTTGTTGCGTTAAATTTTTCAACAAGCTGACTTGTTACACCATTACCTATATGTGAAAGTTTTGCAATCAAGTCTTCTCCCTGTTGTTGCAAAGTTTGAGAAAGGGTTCGCGCAAGACTTTCAACATTGGTTGCAATTTGGGATGTCACCAAACTAAATTCATCACTGAGTTGTTCTTGTGTTCCTTTAATTGTTGATTGTACACGATTAGCATGATTCAAAATTGCTGTACGTTCGTTACTCAATTCTTTAATCAACGTGTGAATACGCGATTCATTTTCAGAGTAAGCATGTTCAAGACTACGAACTTCACCTTGTATAATAGCTTCAAATTCAATTGCACGCCCGAGAATATGCTCAATTTCCTCGTTCATTGCAGCCACTTCTTTGCGAATCGTTTGTCCTATAACAATGGCCTGCTTCTCAGATAAATTCTGAGAGTCATTATTAAGATGCTGTGCAGCATTTGTGATAAGAATAGCAATATTACGCAATTCGTTTGAGCGTTTTGTCAATTGGGCAAAGCCCCAAGACATAAAGATAGGAATTGCGGTTCCTGCTGCTACAGCAAGTCCAGTAGGTGATGTAATAAAGGTGATAATATTTTCTAAAGAATTTAGTCCCTCAGGGGCTAAATGCTGAGCGATAAAAGCACCTCCTGTTGCCCATAAGGCACTGAGTGCTGTAGTATTCCAATAGATACGAGAGGTAGAATTATTCTTTAGTGATATAGAATTTAAAGGTGTTGTTATATCATCATTAGCGGGAAGGGGGTGCGAAGATAATAACGTATTGTGCACAGTTCCACCCGAGAGCCCATCTGTAGGTTTTGGGCCAAAAAGCTGTTCAACAACAGATCCATCAATAACGGCGCTATCATGAATATTCGAAGCAAGAATTGAGGTACCGTTTTCGGTAATAATTTCTTCTTCTGCTGTCGCTATTCTCTCAATTAAATCGTCTATCCTGGTAGGATCTGTGGAGTCATCTGGTGACATTTTCTCAATTTCTACACCATCAAAGTCATAGTTCATTGCTTTTTCGAGAGCTTCTTCAACCTTAACTTCAAATGTTTGCAGCTTAGTTCTGCTTGTCATATTTGCCTCATACTCTACAGATTGAAAAGAGATACATCTTCCAGACACATTTTATAATATATTAACTGTTTATTCTGCAGAAAGAAATATATTCAAAGCAAAGTTTTAAAGTTTATGAAGATAAAGTTAATATCGTTCTCATTTCTCATTTTAAAATAGCCGTACAGTTCATTAATACAGTGTAATATGCAATCATAATTATGGTAAAATAGTGTTCATAACTTAAAAGAGGATACTGGTTTGATGCAGAGATTTTGTTTCATAATTATTATTATGAACTTAAATAATAGAATAAACATAATTTTAAAATGAAGAAATTTATGGCTTCTTAATTCTATTTTTAAACATAGGGATTAAAAATGGAATTGGGGAGAGGAAGAAGTGGTCGCTAAATAAAAGGATTTTTTGAGCACTTTATCCAGATATTTCAATTATGGTAAGAATAATACACTCATTCTTACATAGTTAAACAGAATTTGTAAAATGAATACCTTGGTTTCAGAATAGGGTGCATATTCTTAGCACACGGGGGAAGGTTAATTTATCCTATGTACCTTATAAATTTTATTTTGCTTTAAACAGGAAATAGTGGAGAAAATTTTAAATAATTAATTAATGAGCTCATTAATATATCTATTTTACAAAAAAAATCATTTAGATTCAACATTTTGTAAGAAGAAAGCCTTTAGAATTTTTTGATATTTTCCTGACCATGATGTTTAGTGTACATAAATTACACATATTTCCTTATGATAAGTAGGATTTTGTTAGATTTTTTTTACGCTAATAGATTGACAATTGAAGATTTTTCAGTCGATATGCATTTAACGAATGTTTTTATGCAATTCGCAATAAGGGTGTAAGGGCAATGGTAGAACGATCACAACACCTTCAGGATGTATTTTTAAAGACTGTTCGCAAGCAAGAAATTTCTCTTACAATTTTTCTCGTGAATGGCGTTAAATTAACGGGTATTGTAACGTCATTTGATAATTTTTGTATTCTTTTGCGTCGTGATGGACATGCGCAATTGGTTTATAAGCACGCTATTTCTACAATTATGCCGGGTCAGCCTATAAAAATATTTGAAGGTGAGGGGTGTGAATAAACAGCCTGTTTTTATAGATTTTTCATTCTTTTTAAAATTACTATTTCAGCTATCATGATGGATGTAAATGAGGGATGTGGAAGATTTATTTCACAGGTCTTAAAACGAGGGCGCACTGTTATTTTTGTACCAGTTTATCATGGAAACAAAAATGAAAAAATTGCAAATGAGCGTTCAGTATCTTCCCGAGTAAAAGAGGCATTAGGATTAGCACGCGCTATAGGGCTTGATGTTGTTCATCATGAAATTGTTAATATCACCACACCACATCCTTCGACTTTATTTGGATCAGGTAAGGTAGAGGAATTTAAACAAGTATTATCGCATTTTAACGAGCCTCGTATTGCTGTTTTAATCGTGGACTATTCTCTGACACCAGTCCAGCAGTGTAATTTAGAAAAATTGTGGAACTGTAAAGTTATTGACAGAACCGCTCTTATTCTTGAAATTTTTGGCGATCGTGCACAGACGAAAGAGGGAGTGCTGCAAGTTGAATTAGCGTATTTATCTTATCAAAAAGGCAGGCTTGTTCGTAGTTGGACACATTTGGAAAGGCAGCGTGGTGGTCATGGTTTTTTGGGTGGTCCTGGTGAAACGCAGATTGAAGCGGATAGGCGTATTTTACAAGATAAAATTGTTCGTGTTCGCCGCGAATTAAAAACAGTTATTAAAACGCGTGCTCTTCATAGAGCGAATAGAAAAAAAACGTGTCATCCTGTTATAGCTTTGGTAGGATATACCAATGCAGGAAAATCAACGCTTTTTAATCGTTTAAGTGGTGCAAATATATTAACAAAAGATATGCTATTTGCAACACTTGATCCAACTTTACGCAAAATCACTCTTCCTTATGGAAAAACTGTTCTCTTATCTGATACTGTAGGTTTTATTTCTAATTTACCAACTCATCTGATTGCAGCTTTTAGAGCAACTCTTGAAGAAGTAATTGAAGCTGATTTAATTATTCATGTAAGAGATATATCAGATCCTGATCATCAATTTCATGCTCAGGATGTCTTAGAAATACTTTCGAGTCTTGGTATAGATATTAACGATAAGGGGCGTATTATAGAAGTTTGGAATAAAATTGATATATTGGATCAGCATGTATTGAATGCTTTGCAAATGAATACAAAAACATTGTTAAATCCTGCATTAATGGTGTCTGCTCTTACAGGAGAAGGATTAAAGCAATTATTAATAACTATTGAAAAATTGATTTCCGGAGAGATGCAAAATATTGAGTTTGTTTTAAGACCTGAGTCAATGTCATTGATTGATTGGTTTTATAAAAATTCTGGAAAAATAGAACAGGAAAGCCATGATGATGGCTCTATTACTATTAAAGCAGTTTTAACCTGTGAAGCAAAAAAACGGTTTGATCGTATCAAAAGAAATTATACGTCAAAATCTCATCTGAAGTCTTATTAAATGAGATCGTTGTAATTTTTAGATTTTTTCTAATCAAGAAAATAATACAACTTTAAATTAAGAGGATGATTACTTCTTTCTTTTAATAAAGAAATATGAAGTATTTTTTCGGTTACAATAAAGATGAATCTTAAGTGCGATAAGGGATTGTTGGTATGTATAGTACCACGGAATATTTTAGTTATTCTCTTATCAGCAGGGTTATTTATATTTTTGATGTGATTGTATTATTTTTAAAATCTCACTCTTCAGCGGTTATTTCAATAATTGAACCAGAAGCTGCGCGAATAGCAGCAAAATTATCTCTTCATCTTATAGAAGATAGAAAAACAGTTTTGTTGGTAGATATCTCAGGTCAGAAAATAGAGAAAGTAATTGAACCACACAGGGGATTAAGCGATATTTTAATAGGTAATACGCAATTGCAAGACGTTATTTATCGTGATTACGATGCAGAGGTTGATATACTTCCACGGGGGCTAGCAAGTGCTATCCGTGCGCAAGATTTTTCGCATGAAATTCTTAGTAGCATACTTGAAGGATTTTAAAAAGATTACGATTGATCATTTTGGAAATAGGTAACGAACCTAAATATGGCTTTGAGCAAATTGCGCGGTCAACAGAGTATTATATTTGTGGTGTTGCTCTTAATGAATATGACTGGATGATACAGATGGCATCTAGATTTCCAGGGAATATTTATCGCGTAATTCCATCTTAAATATTACACAATGAAAATGATGATTATATATTATAGCAAAGATATTTGATTTTTCACGAAGGATCGTTCACATTATTGAAAAAGTTAAAATTTAGTATTTAGAGCTGAAAAGTATTTGCCAGTAGGGGATAAATTGGAGGCAATAACAAATGGCAATAAAGAAATTAAATAATATCACTTTAACGCCACTACAAAAACAAAATAGGAAAAAGATTCAGGTGTGGCTCTATACTATTTTATTGCTTTGCTTCGCAATCGTTTTAGTAGGAGGCGCTACGCGTTTAACGGGTTCTGGGTTATCAATTACTGAATGGAAGCCGATTCATGGTGTGATCCCGCCAATTAGTATCAATCAATGGCAGGAAGAATTTTTAAAGTATCAACAAATAGCCCAATATAAGGTGCTTAATCGTGATATGACCTTAAATGCGTTTAAGGTCATTTTTTGGTGGGAGTGGGGACATCGTGTTCTTGGACGTTTTGTTGGTCTTGTAGCTTTATTAGGCTTAGTTTTGTTTTGGGTTACCAAGCGTATTGAGAAAAATATTTTTCTTCAGCTTCTTACTGTGCCAATTCTAATTGCCATGCAAGGTATTATCGGTTGGTGGATGGTTGCATCAGGCCTTGGTCAAAGCAATCTGACAAGCGTTAGTCAGTACCGTTTAGCCATTCATCTTATAGCTGCATGTCTTGTGATTATTTTTGTCACATATTTATCCCGAGGTTTAGCAGAATATTCAGAAAAACCAGCAAATCAAGGGGTTCAACATTTTGCAGGTTGGCTTGTATTTCTTATTTTAGTTGAAATCTATTTTGGTGCTCTAGTAGCAGGTCTTCACGCGGGTAAGGTCTATAATACATGGCCATTGATGGATGGACAAATTTTACCAGATGGATTATTGAATTATGATCCAGTTTGGCTAAATTTTTTTGAAAATCCTTTAACTGTTCAATTTGTTCATCGTTGTTTTTCTTATTTTTTATTTATTACAGCGGTTATTCATGCTCTATATGTACAGAAAAGTGTACCGCATTCAGCTCATGCTCATCGTGCAATTTTTTTATGCATAATGATTGTTATGCAAGCATTTTTAGGCATCATAACATTATTACATGAAGTGCCAATCAGTTTGGGGCTTATTCATCAGGGGGGTGCATTAGTTGTCTTGTGCTTCTCTGTGATGCATTGGCGGGCAACAAAAGGAGCTTACCGTGTTGTTGAATAGGAATTTGTCTTAAGAAAAATTCAGCTATCTAAAAGCATTAAGTTAAGATTTTGAACAGCTGCTGCAGATGCGCCTTTTCCTAGATTATCTAACACAGCACACAGATTGAAAATCCCTTCACGTTCATCACCGAAAACAAAAATTTTCATATTGTCTTTATGAGCTAAGCATTCTGGGTCTAATCTAGTTAATGTTTCAGTTTCTTCTTGTGATGCAATTGATACGATATTTTGCCCCTCATAATGAGCCTTGAAAATTTCACGCAAATTAGAGCAGTTAGCTGATTTTGTAAATAAATGACGATGTAGGGGAAGATTTACAATCATTCCTTGCGGGAAACGACCGACACTTGGCACAAAAATAGGTGTTTTATTGATCCACCCATGGATTTTAATTTCTGACAGGTGTTTATGTTTGAGATTAAGGCCATAAACAAAATAATTGCTTTGCAGAGAATCTTGTTGAGATTGGTTTTCTATTTGTGCAATCAATAGTTTACCGCCACCCGTGTAGCCAGAGACAGCATTAATGGATATTGGGTAGTGAGCGTCTAGAAGACCTGCTTCGCGTAATGGTCGAAGCAAGCTGATTGCACCAGTAGCGTAACACCCAGGATTGGCAACATAACGGGCTGCTTGAATACATTTTTTTTGTTCTGCTGTCATTTCAGGAAAACCATAAACCCAATCTGTTGCAGTACGGTGTGCTGTTGAACTGTCAATAATTCTAATTTTTTTATTATTTTTAAGCAATTTTATTGTTTCGCGTGCAGCATCATCTGGAAGACATAAGATAGCAATATCTGCTTGATTAAAATAATCATATCGCAGATCAATGTTATGCCGATCTACATGAGGAATTGAGAGTAATTCTAAATCAGAACGCGCTGCTAGTCTCTTTTGTATTTGAAGCCCGGTTGTTCCATGCTCACCATCAATAAAAATTTTTGTTGCCATTACATCTGCCTTGAATCAATCTCTTCGCTATCAAATTTAGCTTACAGCACTGCATTTAATTTACATGATTAAAGATTTGAATACTATGAATTTACTTCGTTTGCATAAAAAATGTTGCAACAAAGATTCAGCAATTGTTTTGCATCATTTATTTTTGTTACGCTGAAATTAGCATTTACATGACATAAGACAACCATCTTGCTGTGTTTATAATTTGGGAGTGAAAATGTGACTCAAGATATTTGGCTTGTGTAGTGTGCTGTGTTACTGTCCAATTACTCTATTTCTTTAGTGTTAGGATATGTTTATGATTAAGAGAGAAAATGACCTACAACAGTGCTTTTTTAATGATACCTTGCAGACCGTTGATGCTGCAGTTTTTGATGCAGTTAGTGGTGAGCTTCGACGTCAATGTGATGAAATTGAGTTGATTGCATCAGGAAATATTGTTTCAAGAGCAGTGCTTGAAGCACAAGGATCTGTTTTGACCAATAAATACGCGGAGGGTTATCCAGGAAAGCGTTATTATGGTGGCTGTCATTTTGTTGATCGCATTGAAGAGCTAGCTATTGAAAGAGCAAAGAATCTTTTTGGTGCTGCGTTTGCTAATGTTCAGCCTAATTCTGGGAGCCAGATGAATCAGGCTGTGTTTTTAGCTCTTCTTCAGCCTGGTGATACATTTATGGGGTTAGATTTGAGTTCTGGTGGTCATCTTACCCATGGCTCACCCGTTAATATGTCAGGAAAGTGGTTTAATCGTATTGCTTATGGTTTGCGTCAAGAGGATCAATTACTTGATATAGAGTCCGTTGAGCGTCTTGCAAAAGAGCATAAGCCAAAACTTATTTTTGCAGGTGGCACAGCTTATTCACGTATATGGGATTGGAAACGCTTCCGGGAAATTTCAGATGAAGTTGGGGCTTATTTAGTCGTTGATATGGCTCATATTGCAGGTTTAGTTGCTGGTGGTGTTCACCCATCACCTATACCACATGCACATATTGTTACCACTACAACGCATAAATCACTCCGTGGTCCTCGTGGTGGTATGATATTGACGAATGATGAAGTTTTAGCCAAGAAAATTAATTCAGCAGTTTTTCCTGGTCTTCAAGGTGGTCCTTTAATGCATGTGATTGCTGCTAAGGCTGTTGCATTAGGGGAAGCTTTACAACCTGCTTTCAAAGACTATGCTGCCAAAGTTGTTGCTAATGCTAAAATTTTAGCAGAGAACCTACAAAATAATGGTTTTACGATTGTTTCTGGTGGTACAGATAATCATTTATTGTTAGTTGATTTACGTAACAAAAGCCTAACAGGAAAACACGCAGAGTTAGCTTTGGAGCGTGCTAGTATTATCTGCAACAAAAATAATATTCCTTTTGATCCTCAGTTACCATCTATAACTTCAGGTATTCGTTTGGGTACACCTGCTGCGACAACACGTGGTTTTGCAGAAAATGAATTTATTCAAATTAGTGATTTAATTTCAGAAGTTCTTGATGGCCTAACAATAGCAAAAAATGATGATGAAAATTTTTTAGTTGAAGCAGCTGTTAAGAAAAAGGTAAAAAATATAACAGATAATTTCCCTTTTTACTCTTAACTTTGTACTTATTGAGGCATAAAAGATGCGTTGCCCTTACTGTCAATGTGAGGATACACAGGTTAAGGATTCACGCCCTGCAGAAGAAGGAGCGGTAATTCGTCGTCGGCGTGTGTGTTCTGTTTGTGGTGGTCGTTTTACGACTTTTGAGCGTGTTCAATTACGTGAGCTTTTGGTTTTGAAGAAGAGTGGTCGACGTGAGCTGTTTAATCGTGATAAATTAATGAAATCGGTTGATTTAGCAATGCGTAAACGCAATATTGATCCTGATCGTATTGAACGAGCGATTTCTGGTATTGTGCGCCGCCTTGAAAGTCTCGGAGAACCTGAGATAGCTTCAGAGAAAATTGGGTATCTTGTTATGGAATCTTTAAAGAGAATCGATGATATTGCTTATATTCGCTTTGCTTCGGTATATCGCGATTTTCGTAATGCAAGTGATTTTCATGACATTATCGATGAATTGTCAAAAGATGTAGCGGATATAGAATCTTGTTTTGATGAATAAAAAAGCACAAGACTGTCGATTTATGGCCGCAGCTATTCGTTTGGCAGAGCGTCATGTCGGCCTTACTAACGAAAATCCTTCTGTTGGTGCTTTAATTGTGCGAAATGATAGTACAGGACCATTTATTGTTGGCTATGGCGTAACAGCTCTTCGTGGAAGACCCCATGCTGAAGTGCAGGCTTTGCAGATGGCGGGGCCATTGTCTAAAGGGGCTACTGCTTATATTACCCTAGAGCCTTGCGTGCATTATGGAAAAACTTCACCATGTGTTGATTCACTTATTGATGCAGGTATTGCACGGGTTGTTATTGCTCTAATTGACCCAGATGAGCGAGTTTGTGGTCGTAGTATTGCTCTTTTACAAGCTGCTGATATTGAAGTTGTTAAAGGGGTTTTAGAAAAAGAATCCTCTGAAATGTTAAGTGCTTATTTATGTACCAAGAAGTTGAAACGTTGTGAAGTAACTTTAAA
Source organism: Bartonella bacilliformis KC583 (assembly GCF_000015445.1). Classification (NCBI taxonomy): domain Bacteria; kingdom Pseudomonadati; phylum Pseudomonadota; class Alphaproteobacteria; order Hyphomicrobiales; family Bartonellaceae; genus Bartonella; species Bartonella bacilliformis. The sequence continues at coordinate 652,148 of NC_008783.1, forward strand.
GATGGCAATCTCTGCAGATAATGGTGTAGGAAAAAAAGGGCAGGGAGGGGTAAAAATTAGTGGAGCGACTTCTCATACATATACACATATTTTGCGTGCTCAACATAATGCTATAATGGTTGGTATTCGCACTATATTAGCAGATGATCCGCAATTAACTTGCCGTTTGCAAGGGCTTGAAATGCGTTCGCCTATACGTGTTATTTTAGACAAAGATTTACGTATTCCAATGGATGCAAAAGTTATTCAGACAGCAACACAAGTTCCTACGTGGGTTATTTGTGATGCCACTCTTTCAAATCAAAGCAAAAAAATGAAATTAGAGCAATATGGTGTATGTGTGCATTCGATAGAAATAAGCAATAATTTTATGCAACCTCTTGCTATTTTACAACTTCTTTGTCAGCTTGGAATTAATAGCGTTTTGCTTGAAGGAGGAGCAGAGACAGGAGAAAAATTTTTAAATGCTGGTTGTGTAGATCATTTAATATGTTTTTATGCGTCAGTTATTTTAGGTGAAAATCGTATTAAGGCTCCTTATTTTGAAACTTACCTTTCGGAATTTAATGAAATTGAGACGAAAATGTTAGAAAACGACCGTTTGCGTAGATGGAGGCGTAAGATATTATGTTCACAGGGATTGTAACGGATATCGGTTGTGTTGAAGAAATTCAACCTTTGGCACAAGGAGTGCGTTTAAATATTTCGACTCATTATGACCTAGAAAATTTAAAAGTTGGTGCATCAGTTGCATGTTCAGGTATTTGTTTGACAGTTGTTGAATGTGCATCAACACAAAAGAATTCTCATTGGTTTGCTGTAGAAGCCTGGGAAGAAACATTGCGTTTGACAAATCTTTCACAGTGGAAAAAGGGGACTTTTGTTAATCTAGAACGTTCATTACGGCTTGGTGATGAAATGGGTGGGCATCTGGTTTCTGGTCATGTGGATGGTTTAGCCGAGATCATTGATCAGAAAAATGAAAGGGATATGGTTTATTTTCGTTTACAAGTTCCAGAACAGTTAGCGCCTTTTATTGCACAAAAAGGTTCTGTTGCACTTAACGGTACATCTTTGACCATTAATTATGTTGAAGATAATGTTTTTGATGTTCTTATTATTCGTCATACACTTGAAATGACGACGTGGGGGCAAGCTAAAGTTGGAGATCAAGTGAATTTAGAAGTTGATCAGTTTGCTCGTTATGCTGCTAGACTTTTTAATTTTAAAATAAAAGATGAGTGATCTCAAAAATTATCATACTGTTTTGGATTTGATATTGCGTCATTTCAAATATTTTTTATTCATTTTTTTTCATGAAAGTTTTTTATGACTCAAAAATTACATATAAATCCGCACTTGTTGATTGTTGAAGCACGCTTTTATAATGAGATTTCTGATGAGCTTCTTGCCGGTGCAGTGAGTGTTTTGCAAAAATCTGGAGTAAGTTATGATATTATAACAGTTCCAGGAGCATTAGAAATTCCTGCTGCAATAGCTTTTGCTGAAAAAGATAAGACAGTATTTTATGATGGTTATGTAGCACTTGGTTGTGTTATTAGAGGTGAAACATATCATTTTGAAATTGTTGCGGATAACTCTTGTCGCGCCTTGATGGATTTAACTGTTCATCAACAATTGGCTATTGGAAATGGTATTTTAACCGTCGAGAATGAAAAACAAGCATGGGCACGTGCAAAACAAGGTGAAAAAAATAAAGGTGACTTTGCTGCAGAGGCCGCTTTATGTATGATCGCTTTAAAGAAGCGATTTGGAGATAATCGTTAAGTTATGACTAATATAAAATATTCTCCATGTTTGGTTAATAAACGTGGAGCAGCAAGGCTTGCTGCGGTGCAGGCTCTTTATCAAATGGATATAGTTGGCACTGGTGTTATGGAAACAGCAGCTGAGTATGAAGCTTATCGTTTAGGAAAAGAGATTGATGGTGATCAGTATCTTGATGCTGATTTTCAATGGTTTCGAGCTATTATTGCTGGTGTTGTACGAGATCAAAAGAAACTTGATCCTATGCTTCATCAACAGCTTTCTGAAGAGTGGTCACTTTCACGATTGGATTCAATATTACGAGCAATTTTGCGTGCAGGCTTGTGGGAGTTGATAAACCGTAAAGAGGTCCCTGTTGCAGTTATCATAAATGAATATGTTGATATAGCAAAAGCATTTTTTGAAGATGGTGAACCAAAACTTGTGAATGCAGTTCTTGACAATACAGCAAAAAACAGTCGTGCATAAAAAACGTAACACGATCGCGATATAACTAAGACTTATAGAATCAATTAAAAACAGATCATTAGTTAACCGGTGTATTTTAAAAACCTCTGATAAATTGCATCAAAAAAGACTGATCTTTACTACTGGTTGGCGTTGTTTGTGTGATGAAATCAAATACCCGACCGTCTTGTAAGCCATAATTAGCTATTCTTTCAACTTGATTATTGTTATCAAAGTAAATAGCCAAAACCTTACGATCAACGATTTTAGTTTTCATGAATTGCATTCTACGGTATCGAATTTGTGAAATATAATAAAAAACCTCATTATCATATTTTGCTTTTAAGGAGGGAGATCCTAGAGATAGAAGAACCTGCTCCTGACTTGATCCAATAGAGATGGAATCAAGAGCACTTTGATCAAGAATATAACCTTCCTTATAAACTTGGCTCAAGTTCAGGGAATTTGAATAACTACAACCAGAAAGTACTACTAGGCTTGCTATGAGTGGAGCAATCAATAATTTACATTTAGCTGCTATATTGGGCGTCTGAAATAATGACATCTCTATTTTACATTTAAAATATACAAGTAAGAAGGTGATTTTAAGTCGTTTCCTACCTCTAACTTAATTTAATATAATCCGCAATAGTTGAACCACAGGGCTTTTCTATTACAGAATAAATTATTTTACTTAAATATAAAGAAAATAGTTCATAAAATATAATCTAGCTAAACGAAAGTTAGTGTATTACAGTCTTTCATAGTGTGGAGTTGTGAATGAATATTCAAAATGTTTCTCAGATGACGTTTGTTTTTTCTTATCCAGTTTCAGTAAGCTCATTACCTGTTAAAGGTATAAAAGTTCATATTTGTGCAAATCAGCAAGAATGTGCTCATTTAGCTAAGAATCATGATTTACTTGAAGTAAAATTTTGTGAAGGGGAATTTCAGATTCTACCATGGAAAAAACGTGGAGTTTACATAAAAGGTTTATTAAGAGCGAACATAATACAATCATGTGTTGTTACGTTGGAACCTTTGGAAAATAATATCCATGAAAATATTGAAGTTGTATTTGTTCCTGAAGGATCAAATTTATTAAAACCTGAAATGTTAGAGGATACAGGTGAATTGTTTTTAGATGCAGAAGGGCCAGATGCACCAGAAATTTTTTATGGTGATAAGATTGATATTGGTGCAATTGTGGAAGAATTTTTTGAATTATCCATTGATCGTTATCCACGCAAAGAAAATATATCTATGAATATTCTTGAAAATTCAGAAGATATTGAAGAAAAATCATCACCATTTTCTATTTTAAAAGAATGGAGATAATTGTAAATACTTAAAATTACCTATTCTACTATCGTATGCTATTGGTATAAAAACAGTATTTCTGCAAAGTGATTGTAACAATAGTGATTATATTATAAATGGCAAAAAATTGTAAGGTAAAGTTTAAGAGATAGGAGATGACAAGCGTGATTAGAATTTCTGTGGATGTCATGGGTGGTGATTATGGCCCAGAAGTTACAATTGCAGGAGCAGCAATTGCGCAGAAACATTTGCCAAAGGTTCATTTTTTGTTTTATGGGATAGATGAAGCTGTTGAGCCAGTTTTAAAGAAATACCCTGATTTGCTTTCAGTATCTCATTTTTACGCTACAGAGAGCTATACACGCATGGATGAGAAACCAAGTCAAGCGCTTCGCGTTGGACGCGGTAAATCATCGATGTGGCATGCGATTGAGGCTGTGAAGAATGGTGAAGCTGATTCCTGTGTTTCTGCTGGTAATACTGGTGCGCTTATGGCAATGTCCTATTTTTGTTTAAAAATGATAGCGGAAACTGAGCGTCCTGGGATTGCTGGTATTTGGCCAACTCTTCGTAATGATAGTATTGTTTTAGATATTGGAGCAACGATTGGTGCATCGGCTAATCAATTAGTTGATTTTGCGGTTATGGGCGCTAGTATGTTTCGTTCTTTGTATAATGTAGAGAAAACAACTATTGGACTTTTAAATGTAGGTGTTGAAGAAGTTAAAGGTCTTGATGAAATCAAAAAAGCTGGAATAATATTAAGTAAGGTGCAATTTGAAGGATTAGAGTATAAAGGGTTTATTGAAGGTAATGATATTGGAAAAGGGATGGTTGACGTTGTTGTAACTGAAGGTTTTTCTGGTAATATTGCTTTAAAAGTTGCAGAAGGAACTGCGCAACAAATCTCCGAGCTTTTAAAGAGTGCTATGCGTAGTTCTATTTTTTCACGCTTTGGTTATTTATTGTCGCAAAGTGCCTTTCGTAAACTAAAACAAAAGATAGATCTTGATCGAGTTAATGGTGGCGTGCTTCTAGGTTTGAATGGTATTGTTGTAAAAAGTCATGGTAGTGCCAGTGCTAGTGATTTTTCTTCTGCTATTCGTATCGGTTATGAGATGGTCAACAACGAGCTTTTGAAAAAGATAATTACAGATTTGCAATGCTTTCATGAAAAAAAAGCGATATTTTTGAATAATAAAGGTGAATCTGTGATTGATAAGGAAACCATATGATTAGCATTTCTAGTGCAGATAAAAAAATCAGAAAGAGAGTTAGGGCCGAATGATTCGATCGGTTATGTGTGGTGTAGGAAGCGCCTTACCTAAAAAAAAATTGTCGAATGATGAGATTGCGAAGTTTGTTGAAACATCTGATTCATGGATTGTTCAGCGTACAGGTATTCATCAGCGTTACATTGCTAGTGAAAATGAAACAACCGTTTCTTTAGGCATAGAAGCTGCACAGGTGGCACTTACCAATGCTGGAATGACAATCAAAGATATTGATTGTATTATTTTGGCGACTTCAACACCTAACCGTACTTTTCCTTCTTCTGCTGTTGAAATTCAACACGCTTTGGGAATGAGCCACGGTTTTTCTTTTGATGTTCAAGCTGTTTGTTCCGGCTTTATTTTTGCGTTGACAATAGGAGATGTTTATTTACGTAGTGGAGAAGCCAAAAGAGTTCTAGTTATTGGATCTGAAACATTTTCTCGAATTTTAGATTGGAAAGACCGTACAACGTGTGTTTTGTTTGGTGATGGTGCAGGGGCAGCTATTTTAGAAGCACGAGAAGTTGAAGGTAATGTTGCTATCGATCGCGGAATATTGTCTACAAAATTGCGCTCTAATGGTGCGCATATAGATAAGTTGTATGCTGATGGTGGTCCTTCAACAACGCAAACAATAGGCTATTTACGCATGAAAGGGCAAGAAGTTTTTAAGCATGCAGTTGGTATAGTAACCGATGTGATTGATGATTGTTTTGCTGCTGTCGGTATGAATCCCTCTCAATTAGATTGGTTTGTACCCCATCAAGCCAATAAGCGCATTATTGAAGCATCAGCTAAAAAGCTAGGAATCAAAACAGATAAGGTTGTAATTACTGTTGATCAACATGGTAATACGTCTGCAGCATCTGTACCGCTAGCTTTAGCAACTGCTGTGCAAGATGGAAGAATTAAAGAAGGAGATTTAGTCCTGTTGGAAGCCATGGGAGGTGGATTTACATGGGGAGCAGTTCTTATTCGTTGGTAAAATTTAGTAACTTGACTAGAATTGAATAAGACTTATAAATTACTTTATAATTTGAAACAGTTGATAGGTGAATATGATGACAGGTAGGACGGTGACGCGTGCAGATTTAGCGAGTGCGGTTTGCAGAAAAGTAGGCCTATCATACACTGAATCAGCTGCGTTGGTTGAGTTGATTTTAAGTGAAATTAGCGATTCACTTGTGAAAGGTGAAATGGTTAAATTATCTTGTTTTGCGACTTTTCAAGTTCGCAGTAAAAGTAGACGGATTGGGCGTAATCCAAAAACTGGTATTGAAGCGCCGATTCCACCACGGCGTGTTGTAACATTTAAAGCTGCAAATATACTTAAGCAAAGAATTTTAGATGTGCATTGCGCGAAACAAAAATAATTTTACATAAATCATAGTATTGGATTGCCTGAGCTTATTAAGAACTTTATCAGATGGATTTGCTTTTGTTGAAGGATTTTTATTGAAGTGCGGCTCTTATTTTTAGCTAAACTTGGTAAAAAAAATTGAATTTGGTTAATTATTATAAAATCATTTGATATAATTTTAGGTAAGGTATTATGAAATGGACAAGAGTCCTGATGCTTTTCGTACAATTAGCGAAGTAGCTGAATTATTAGGATTGCCACAGCATGTATTGAGATTTTGGGAAACACGCTTTCCTCAAATCAAGCCACTAAAGCGTGGAGGTGGAAGGCGCTATTATCGCCCTGTTGATATAGATTTTCTCAATGGTATTAAACAGTTACTTTATGGTCAGGGTTACACTATAAAGGGAGTTCAGCGTCTTTTGAAAGAAAATGGTACTGCTTTTGTTATTGCAATAGGCAGTGGTGATCTTGATGCCATGAATGTTTTGATAGAAAAAAAACATGCAGAGAAATTCCCTGAGTCTATCCAAACTCAATCAAAAAAGAAGTCAGCATTTGGACTTTTTGAGTTTATGAAGGGTGAGGAAGAAGAACCTGTCGGTGCTGTTAATAGTCACCAAAACAAAACTGATAAGGCGTTATTGCAGGAAGCACTCTTTGAATTAATTGAATGTAAGCGTGTACTTGACAGAATACAATAGTGATGAAATTGTTTGGATTACATAACTTCATTAGCTATTCATAAACCGGCGTAGATCTGGTGGAATTGCTTCATTTGTAAGTTGTTTAATTGCCTGGTCTATCGGCAAAGAAATTTGATTCATGCTTCCTAAACGGCGCATATTTACACTGTTTGTTTCAGATTCGCGTTTACCGCATACGAGGATTACAGGGACTTTTTGTAAAGAGTGTTCACGTATTTTGTAGTTAATTTTCTCACTACGAAGGTCTGACACGGCTGAAAGGCCAGAAGCTTTGAGTTTTGCCGTTATTTTTTCGGCATATTCATTTGCTTCAGATGTAATTGTTGTAACAACGATTTGTTGGGGAGCAAGCCAAAGTGGCATATGTCCGGCAAAGTTCTCGATTAATATACCTAAAAATCGTTCCATTGATCCAAAAATAGCTCGATGGATCATCACAGGCTGGCATTTTTCTGAATCTCTATTGATATAGAATACTTCAAAGCGTTCAGGCAGATTAAAATCTACTTGTGTTGTTCCGCATTGCCATTCACGGCCGATAGCATCTTTTAATGTATATTCAAATTTTGGTCCATAAAAAGCACCTTCTCCTTGAAGAATGCTTGTTTTTATGCGTCCTTTTGCTTCTTTTTCAATGGTTTTGAGAACAGACATCATAATATTTTCGGCGTGATCCCATAATTCATCAGAACCGACGCGTTTTTCTGGGCGCGTTGAGAGTTTGAGAATAATTTCTTCAAAACCAAAATCAGCATAAGTTGACAAAATAAGGTCATTAATCTTGAGGCATTCATCAGCTAATTGCTCATCTGTACAAAAAACATGCGCATCATCTTGTGTAAAACTGCGTACACGCATGAGACCGTGCAAAGAACCTGAGGGTTCGTAACGGTGAAGGAGACCGAATTCAGCAAGTCTTATGGGCAAATCACGATAAGATTTTAAACCATGTTTAAAAATTTGCACATGACCAGGGCAGTTCATTGGTTTAAGGGCGTAAACATGTTCATCATTCCAATCATTAGTAGCAGGGATTGTTTTAAACATATTCTCTTGGTACCACCCCCAATGACCAGATGTTTCCCAAAGTGATTTATCAAGAACTTGAGGTGCATTAACTTCGTCGTACTTGTGTTCATCAAGGCGTCTACGCATATAGCTAACCAAATTTTGAAACATTTTCCAACCCTTTGGATGCCAGAAGATCATGCCCGGGCCTTCTTCTTGAAAATGAAATAGATCCATTTCGCGTCCTAAACGACGGTGATCACGTTTTTCAGCTTCTTCCAGCATATTAAGATAGGCTTTTAAAGCATTTTCGTTGGAAAATGCTGTACCATAGATTCTTGTCAACATAGGGTTATTCGCATCACCACGCCAATAAGCACCTGCGACTTTCATCAATTTAAAAGCATTGCCAATTTGACCAGTAGATGGCACATGCGGACCACGACAAAGATCAAACCAATCACCTTGATAATAGATTTTCAGATCTTGATCTTCAGGGATGGCATCAATAAGTTCAACTTTATAAAGCTCACCTTTGTCAGAAAAAATCTTTTTTGCTTTTTCACGAGACCAAATTTCCTTCTTAAAAAATTTATTGCGTTGAATAATTTCACGCATTTTCTTTTCAATGGTGTTAAGATCTTCTAGCGTAAAAGGTTGTTGACGTGCAAAGTCATAATAAAAACCATTTTCAATAACTGGCCCGATTGTAACTTGCGTTTCTGGAAACAGTTCCTGTACTGCTTCGGCAAGAACATGTGCGCAACTATGGCGTATCAATTGAAGTGCACGTGGATCATCACGGGTGATAATTTCTACCTGACCAGATTGCTCTAATGGATCTAAAAGATCTCTAATGACACCGTTAAGGCTATAAGCAATTGCTTTTTTTGCGAGTGATTTAGAAATAGACTCGGCTAACTCTAAACCTGTTATTTCAGCAGGAAAGTCACGTTGTGAGCCGTCAGGAAAAGAAAGAGAAATAGAGAAAGACATTATAGCACCCCTTTAATCCAGTTCCGCCAACGATTGCGGATGGTTTAGTGAAAACTTAGTGATTAAGTAAAGATAACAAATTAGTTCCGTGACAATATGCATAAAAGAACAAAAAGAAAAGAAATTATTTATTGTGTTTGGTAGAAATTTTCCGATAGCACCAAGGTTTATAAAAATAATAAGAAGAACCAAGGGAGGTAGGCACTGGATCAAAGCCATGTGTTCCAAAAGGATTACAACATACGATACGAAAAAGACCCATCCAGGCACCAGCCCACAAACCATGGCGCGCGATCGCTTCATAGGTATATTCTGAACATGTTGGCATATAGCGGCACTGATTTCCTATAAAATTGGAAAGTGTTATTTGATAAAGGCGTATTAACCCTGTGCCAAGTAATCGCCCAGGTGTTTTGCGCCAGGGACCTGCATAATTTCTGGTTTGTATTTTTCCTTGTTTTGGATGTTGTTCAATCATTTGTTTTTTCTTCAATTTGTTCAATACAATCTATAACTGCGTTAAAGGTGAGCATTGTTGATGCGTGGCGTTCTTTATAATCTTTAATAGGTTGTAAACAAGAAAATGCTTCAAATGGAGCGGAAGGGGGAGGTCCATCTTTTATTAACATATATTGGATAATTTTATGTAACATTTTGATATCTTGTGTTTTTTTACCAATGATATGATGAGCCAAAATCGAAGATGAGGCTTGTCCGAGCACGCATGCATTCACTTCATGAGAAAAATCTGTAACAATATTATTATCTATTTTGAGATCTACAAGAACCGTTGAGCCACAAAGATGGGCATGTTTTTTTGACGTTGCATCAGGGTTATTAAGACGCCCAATTTTGCTTATACAGGCAGCATGTTTGAGGATTGTATAACTATAAATATTGTCAATCATGGGCTTTTGTCTAAAATTTTAAAAGTTTTCATTGTTCAAGCTTTTCATTTACCTACATAAGGATTACTATAGAGTATAAAATGAGTATGTACATAATGTTTTGTACAGAAGAATCTGGAGTTTTTAAATGCATAGTGCTGTGGAAAAAGTGGCTGAAGACCTGTCTTTATCTAGGGAGAATCTTAGCTTGGAAGAAGTAGAAAAGGCGATTCGCACACTATTGTTATGGGTAGGGGAGAACCCAGATCGAGAAGGACTTTTAGAGACTCCAAAGCGTATTGCTAAAGTCTATAAGGAATTATTTTCTGGTTATGGTGAATCCGTTGATGAAATTTTAGGCGTAGTTTTTGAAGAAGTTGCAGGATATGATGAGCCGGTAATCGTAAAAGATATCTTCTTTTATTCACATTGTGAGCATCATATGATTCCGATAATTGGTAAAGCTCATGTAGCATATCTTCCTGATAAAAAAATTGTTGGTCTTTCAAAAATTGCGCGCGTCGTAGATGTTTTTGCTCATCGTTTGCAAACACAAGAAACTATGACAGCTCAAGTGGCTAATAGTTTGAAAAAATATCTAAAACCTCGCGGTCTTGCGGTGTTGATTGAGGCTGAACATATGTGCATGGCTATGAGAGGTGTACAAAAGCAAGGAGCAGCAACAATAACAACAAGCTTTCATGGTTATTATAAAAAAGATCAAGTTGCACAGGCCAATTTCATGACAATAACCCGTGGGATACGTTAAAGTATACAATTCAGTAATTTATTGAAAGGGTATTTCAGTGATTAAATTAAAATAAATCATAAAAACCTAAGAATAGACTTGTACCTTGCTGTATGATTTGTTAAATGCCAAAAAGTTATATATTTTAGCTTTTTGCTGTGTGCGGTCGTGGCGGAATTGGTAGACGCGCAGCGTTGAGGTCGCTGTGGGGCAACTCGTGGAAGTTCGAGTCTTCTCGACCGCACCATTTACACTCTCCATTATCGCTTAACAAATGTAGATAAGTCTACAATTTTAAATGAGCATAAAATTTTTTATTATCATAATTTATTTTTGGTAGTAATTCTGTTTCAAATCATTAGGAATTATCCTTTTAGTATAATTTCAAAACACGAATTTTTATTATGGTAAGATTTGATGGTGTTACGGTGAAATATATAACATTTTTAAAATATTCCGTATTTTTTATTTGTATTGCTCTGCTTGCAGCATGTGGTAATAAACGTGCTGTTCTTTGGCATGGAATAAATGCAACACCCTCTATGATTGCGGTGCAAAGAGAAGTTGAAGGCGGGCCAGTTCTTCCAAAAGCTATTGTTCCAGTGTATGTTGCAACAAGTCGTAAGATGCAAAATAATTATTCTCAACCTTATGGATCAGAGCGGTCAAATCAAGTGTACTATAATCGTGTTGATGTAGGAATTCCGCAACAACATGTGAAAGGTAAGGTTGAAACAAACACATATAAACCCACTCATGATAAATATTTTGCGGCTGCCGCTTTACAGAAGTATATTGACAAGAAACATTTTAAGCAGAAATTAAATGCTGAGTTAGCGAAAAAGAAAAAAGGAAAAAGAGAAATTTTCCTTTTCATTCACGGTTATAATAATAATTTTGCTGATGGTACATTTCGTGCAGCTCAATTTGCGTATGATTATTCTTTAGATGTGGTGACTGTGCATTATTCATGGCCTTCCGCTGGGGCGATACCTCTTTATGTATATGATCGTGATAGTGCTAATTTTGCACGTGATGGACTAATAGAGCTTTTAACAGTTATTAGTGAAACGAATGCTGATCAAATTTCTGTTATCGCACATTCAATGGGCAATTTTGTTATAATGGAAGCATTCAGAACTTTAGCTTTGCAAAGAAAGTATAAGCCAATTCGCCGTATTACAAGTTTTTTAATGGCTGCACCAGATATTGATATTGATGTGTTTGAGCGTCAATTGAATGATATTAAAAAGCTACCGAATCCAACAGCTGTTTTGGTATCTCGTAAGGATAAAGCTCTTGCTGTTTCAGGGCGTCTTACAGGGGGACATTCTCGTTTAGGAGATGGTTTAAGTATTGAAATGTTACGGAAAAATGGAATAGCTGTACTTGATGTCTCTAACGTTGATGGTGGAGCCCATAATGTATTTGCCTCTTCACCAACATTAATGACTCTGTCTCGAGAAGGTTCTTTATCCTCGACAATTATGCAAGGTACAGAATTTTCATCTAGTCAAGCAATGCTTGCTGACAGTAGCAATGTCTTAAAAGAAACAACAAACTTTACTTTTTATGCGCCTATTCATTTGTTCTCTGTGGTTGATTTTGATCCTTAAAAGTATATAGGAAGCAGATAAAAAAATAAATATAAATGAATTAAAGCTAATTTTAGCAATTTCTTTAGAATAGTTTTGTAGAGTAAAATAGATAGTGGGGTAATATAAAACCAGTCATTAAGTGAGTTTGTGATGGTTATGCAAAAACACTATACTAATACATCTACATTAGTTGATTATTTGTCTCATTATGCAGCTAGATTATCCGATATTCATACTATACTGTTGAAGATCAAAAAGAATAACAAGGATAGGTCCCCGGATTTATTGCGCCGAATTGATGCAACCGAGAAGCAATTAGGTGAGATGGGGCGTGTTCTTATCATGGAATATCGTCAGCATCAAGAAAATGAACGTTTTTTAAAACAGATTTTAGTGTCAATTTCTGATCAACTTTTTTTACTTAATAACGATTTTAAAGAAACTGGTCATCTTTTGCTACAAGAAATTAGAACGCTTCAATTTCAGACACAATGCTCTTGTAAAGGTGAAGAAAAGCAGCGTTTTCTCTATGATCAAAAATCTTCTTGTTCTCAGTCCAAAATTGATGAAATTATCAAACGATTACAAAAAGCACGAGAACAACTTTCTGTTGAAAACCCACATCTCTTTGAAAAAGAGATCAAAGTTAAAATAAAAAATAAAATACTTTACTAATTAAGTATTTAAAGCACAAAAACTATTCGACTAATTATCAAACTTTTTCTAACAGGGTTATTTTTGAGGGCAAGGCGAATAGTAGTTTTCCTAATAGAAGAAAGGCTCATAGGATAAATATCATTTAAATGGGTTTTAATCTTCATTGAAATTGAAAGAATTTGGTACTTTTTATTTGTTTAAAACAATTTATATTCACTGGATTTTTATTGTTTTTACCAAGTTCTTTCATTGTTGCAGTACTCTTTAATTTTCATTGAACCGCACATCTGCCACTATCACACTGATTAAGAAGAGAAGTTCTTGGCAATTGCCTATTGCCTCTTCTATTTTCTCCTTCTCCAGTGCAATTTCTTTGAGATATGTAAACACTTAGAGGAATTTCATCAAGTTGGGCCATTTGATAAGTTATGAGTGAGTGAAGTATTTGAGTCCTCCCAATTGAAAGATAATGTATTAATGCGTCTATATTTGTCGTTGGGGTAAGCGCCAATCTAAATTGGTCCAAAGTCAAAATGTGTAGTATGTTTGTAGGGATTAATACAAGCCCTTGGTTTGTTCTTAAAATAGGTTGGACATGACCTATTATGTTTGAACCACCTCTATCTGATCTGACAATTGAAACATACCAAGCTGTTCCAGGAGGAGCAGTTAACAGGTCTTGAAGTCTACTCCTCATTTCTTCCTCTGTTCTTGCCATAGTTGAAGGCCGCCAATTATACTGAGGTAACAACATTAATGCGGCTGAGCGAGTTACTCTGCTCGTTCGTGTATAACTATCTTCACCTACATGCCAAGGTAAATTAACGTAATTTTCTGTAGTTTGCAGTCTTTCTGCAAGTTCAGGAAATCTTTGACGAAAGGAGATAAATGGATCCCTATCTGGATGCGTATCAAAGAAGTATCCTCCACTTTGACGAGGTCCACCTATATTATCTTCCTGCAATTCAGCAAGCATTTGCAGAGTATGCAGCATACAAGGGCCACAAAAAGCAATATGTTCTTGACCTGCAACAGTAGAACTTCTAGCAATGTCATATAGTCTTTGTATCCATGCATCAGTGAGAGTAAAATCAGGAGGTAAAGACCGTTTACTTCGTGTCTTTGAAGTAGAAGTCTGTACGACATTTTCCTTTTTTCCCGGAGCAGGGCAATAGACAAGTGTATCCCCTAAATTTCCATTGACATAGCGACCCCAACGATCAAAATCATAAGCAAAAAGAAACTCAGATTTAGGAGAATTTTGAGTATCTTGTTTCAGGTAATCAGGTTTAACTGTGTAAGGAGACCCCCAACTAATACCATATTGGGTAACGCGTAAAAAATTACCCTGATGATCTAGGAGTGGCCCTTCGCGTCCGTATAATTGAGAAATATCCCAGAAACCAATGTCTTTGGTTTGAGAAACAGTATCATCACAAAATTTCCATCCTACCCAATTCCAATTATCTGAAGTGGATTGTTGGGAAGTCATGCAAGATAGTACTCCCGTGGAAGGAAAATATCTGAAAATATGGCCATTGTCTGGATTGTAATATAGATCAAAAACATCTGATCTAGATCCATAGTCTGTAATATAGTAGGTAGAGAAGCTAGAGCCGCTTACAAATTTCCATCCGATGAAAGTTTTGATATTACTATTGACCGGAGTAGCAATAATCTTTGCCCATGAATCCATCATACTCAGGGTATGATCATAGTAATCATTTTTGTTTTTTGAGATGTAAGCGTACCATTTATAGTCTTTAACGCGAAATTTTTTATCAGCTGTATAAAATGCATTGCCTTCAATGATCCATTGTTGGTTGGGATCATTGATCACACAAGGTCTTAATAGGAGATAATCCCAATCCTCTGTAGATTGTCCACCAATCCCTGTAACGGAGCTAGGAGCAGTCATGCATAACCAAACATTATTGACATTCCAAGCGACTCTTTTAAAGAGGTCATATCGAGTAAATTTAACGCTGGCAGAAGAGCAATAGGTGATGTAAACATAACTTTCCCCATTCACAAATGCTGGGGCATAGCAATATTCTCCTCCTGTATGGACCTTAACGTGAATAGATTTATCATGAGGATCGTCAGGTTTTTTTTGTGGCACAGGAGCTGCAGAAGAGGTATGAATAGTCATTAACAGGCTAAAGAAAAATAAAAACGGTTTCAGTTTCATTTTTTTGTTTCCTTTGTGACCTCCCTCCCACTATGATGCTGGTAAGTTAATTAGAAAGTTATGCTTTAGACCTTCCTCAAAGAACAGTTTATAGTGTGCTTATTAAATTTTATGATGATTTATATTGTTTGCTTTCGTGACAAACATACTTAGATATCAATAAATCAACAGCAGAGCACTGATTATGTAATAGTTGACACATTTTCTTATGTTAGTGATCCTATTCTCACTAAGAGCTACAATTAGGATTAAAGAGCTATCCATAAAATTTGTCAGACATGTTAAACCTTAGCCGATTTATATAACTGGTATATGCTTTGTTCTGAAAGTTAAAAGAATATAGTTTATAAAATTTGATTAATGAAGATATCTAAAGTTGAAAATATTGCGTTCACGTTAATTGAGGTAGAATCTTGATTAAGATCACAAGAAAAATCGGAGAAAAACTTTTTCAGAAGATAGTAAATCCTCCTACTATAGGGTGAAATGATGTCTTGCTTAACGCAATGGAACAAAGCCTGTTAATTTCTGATTTTGAGTGCTTTAAAAATAATACACAATATTGTCTGCATACATTTGAAGAAATAATTTTAGAAAATTAAAAGACAAAAAAGAAAGCTATGAGAAAAGCTGGAAAATTCTATTCTATCACCTTGCTATATTACTTCTTATTCTTAAAGAACCAAAGTGAAATGTTACATAAAAAATAAAAAATGGCTCCCCGGGCCGGATTCGAACCAGCGACCAACCGGTTAACAGCCGGTTGCTCTACCGCTGAGCTACCGAGGAACAATACTCAGTTTCTAATAATGAACGAGACTATAGCGAAGCAGTATTGATTTGCAAAGAAAAAAATTTCTTTTTTAAAAAAAATATCAGAAATTCCATAGAAAGAGGAAAAAAGGTTGAAGAAGCTGTCTGTCACTTGACGAATATGTTCTCTTCCCTTATTGAAAATTTTCACATTTATTGATGAGGCCTTGTGGCGGAATGGTTACGCAGAGGACTGCAAATCCTTGTATCCCGGTTCGATTCCGGGCGAGGCCTCCAATTTATTTTGATCTATTTGATTAGTGCTTTCAAATAAACGGTTTTCTTTTTTTCAATAAGAACACTTTTCTGTGAATTAGACCTAACCGGAATTTTGTTGCAATTGGAGTCTTGTTATTGACGGGAGCATGCTTTTTTGTCACACTCAAAGTAAGAGATAATTTGTGTCTTAGCTATTCCAATTTGTTGTGGTGCTTGTCGTAGGTAGGTGTAGGTAGGAGGGAAGAGCTAGTTATGGTTGCAAATTTCACAGAGCTTCGCCGCAAAATGGTTGATAATCAGATTCGTACTGTGGATGTAACGAATTTATCGATTCTTGAAGCATTTTTAACGGTGCCACGTGAAGATTTTGTACCAGAAGATGTTAAAGATTTAAGTTACCTTGATACTGATATTCTTATTTTTCCACCACAAGGTGATATCCCTGCGAGTTATTTGATGAAACCTGCGTCTTTAGCAAAGCTGTTACAGCTTGCAGCCGTAAAACCATCGGATAGTGTATTAGACATTGGTGCAAATAGTGGTTATTGTGCAGCCTTGCTTTCAAAGCTTGCTAAATCTATTATTGCGTTGGAAAGCAATAAGGCGCTTTCGAAACAAGCTGCTGAACTTTTAGAACGCTATCAGTGTGATAATGTGGTTGTTGTGCATGGATTATTGGAGAAGGGGTGTGCTGTTAAGGGGCCCTATGATTTAATTTTTATTGAAGGTGCTGTTGATTTTATTCCTGATGGTATCTTTGATCAAATGAAAGAAGGGGGGCGCCTTCTTGTGGTTGAAGGGCATGGTAATGCTGGTATTGCGCAAATCTATATAAAGGAAGAGGGGAGTATTTCGGCTCGTCGTGGTTTTAACCTTTCTGTAAAGCCGCTTTCCGAATTTTTAAGAATACCTGACTTTGTGTTTTAGTATTTGCAGCACCTAGTGAATAGAAAATAGATGATTAATTTGGGATTTATATCGTGTTTAAAATAAGCAAGAAATTTCAGGTATGTTTGTTACTTACATTAGGAACTTTTGTCTCAGGATCAGCTTACGCCGATACATTAGAAAATGCTTTAGCTAAAGCTTATGTATATAATGCTAAATTAAACTACGAGCGCGCAGCTACGCGTATAGCAAATGATGATGTAACGATTGCGCGTGCTGGTTTTCTACCGCAAATTGATGGGATTGGGAACTATAATCGAAATAATGCTACAGGTTCTTATAAGAATTCTGGTTCCATAGAACTAAGAATAAATCAAAGATTGTTTGATTTTGTTACACAAAATGTGTTTTTATCAGCTCAAGTTAAAATGCAAGCACAGCGTGAATCTTTTCGTAATGCTGAACAAAATTTGTTTCTAGATGTTATAAAAGCGTATGCTAACGTATATCAAACGCGTCGTATTGCTGAGCTTCGTCGAGAAAATTTAGCGGCTCTTGAAGAATTAGTTCGTTCAAATCAAGCAAAGCTTGATGTAGGGGAAGTAGCTCAAGTTGATTTTGCTCAGGCACAAGCAGCGCGCTCTTTCGCTGTCTCTGAGTATAGTCTTGCACGTTCTGAAGCAAAATCAGCGGAAGCAATTTATCAGCAAGTTGTAGGAGATTATCCCGCAAAGTTGGAGTCTCCTTCAGGGGCAAAAGAATTGCCGGAGAGTCTTGATATTGGTTATCAAATTGCTGTTGTTACGCATCCAGCAATTCTTTACGCAAAATATTTGGTTGATGCTAGTTCATACAATGTAAAAGCAAAAGAGGGAGCAATGTTTCCTAAGCTTGATCTCTCTGCATCCATGTCCTATAATCGGGCTTATGGTATTCCTGGAGGAGATAGTGTTTCTCAATCAGTAGGGCTTTCATTAAGTGTTCCGATTTTTGAGGGTGGGCGCACTTCTGCACAGGTTCGCCAATCGAGGGAACAATTTGAACAGGCTCGTCTTCAGTTTGATTTGGCTCAAAGTGATGTAAAACAGGCACTCGCTTCTGCCTGGTTTCAATTGGAGGGCACGCGCGCATCTGTTGTAGCTTATCGCGAGAGTGTACGTGCTGCAGAAATTGCTCTCAAAGGTCGTATGCAAGAGAACCGTTTAGGGCAGGCAACGACGTTGGATGTTTTAAAGTCCCGCACTGAGTTGATTAATGCTCAGATTTCACTAGTAACTGCAGAACGAAATGCTATTATTGCGAGTTATACTGTTCAATCTTCTATTGGTAGACTAACGGCAAGTTATTTAGGATTGAAGGCTACTCAAGATACTCACTAAAAACATAAGAAAGAAGCGTTTTTTTGTGTTTAAGTAATCTTGGAATGCTATTTTCTGTTATCGAGGTAAATAAAAGTTGTGTGTGGTTTATCTTCAGTATGAAGAGATGTGTTAATTGTGTAATTATTTTGTTAAACTGATATAATGGTTTTTGTTTTTGCATTTTTGAGAGGTGTTTAGATATGGTACAAAGTTCGAGTGCATTGCGTGAGCCAAGTATGGATGAAATTTTAACATCTATTCGTGAAATAATCGAAGAAAATGCAATTCAGGCTGATCAGATTTCAAATAAAGTCGTTGTGACCAATTCTTCTTCTGAAAAGAGCTCAACAGTACCACTAGAAGGGCTTGATGAGGCAGCTTTATCTGTTGATGATGCAATAAAAACTTTAGCGGATCGTATTGGTATTTCCTCTGATGATGAGGATTTATCTTTTGCGCATATGAAAAATAATGCGGAAGTAGAAAATAATACAAAATATGGTACAGTTGGTTTGGATATGCAAAAGATGAAATTTTCCTCTGAAGAACAGATGTCTGTTCATAAAACAGGACAGGACGATACCCGTGGATCTCAGCAAGGGGATACGATTTCTGATTATGTAGGATCGTCTGCGCGTTTTGTTTCTTCTGCGGAGAAGATTGCGGAAGATATATTACGTCCAGCTATAGCGGAATGGTTACAGCGTGAATTACCCGTTGTTCTTGAGAGAATTTTGCGTGAAGAGATCGTTA
Organism: Bartonella bacilliformis KC583; assembly: GCF_000015445.1. NCBI lineage: Bacteria > Pseudomonadati > Pseudomonadota > Alphaproteobacteria > Hyphomicrobiales > Bartonellaceae > Bartonella > Bartonella bacilliformis. Next base: position 671,163 of record NC_008783.1, read on the forward strand.
AGATAATTAAAAAATTACCTTAAATGCTAGGTAGTTATTATTTTTAGCGGTCTGAATTTTATTTACCATGAAAAGCGATTTTTCAGTTTTGCAAGCTGTTTTAAGTAGGTAACTTATAAATCATGTGATTAAGTATTCAGTTATAAGTTGTACTTTTGGGGCGCGCTGTAACAGGTGGATAGAAAAATGCTAGAAAAAACCTATAACGCTGCTGCTGTAGAGTCACGTATTGCGAAGCAGTGGGAAACGCGTGGTGCTTTTAAAGCAGGAGCAGGTTCAAAATCATGCACAGAAGCTTTCTGTGTTATGCTTCCGCCACCAAATGTAACGGGCTCATTGCATATGGGGCATGCATTAAATGCAACAATTCAAGATATTATGGTGCGTTTTCAGCGGATGCATGGCAAAAATGTGTTATGGCAGCCTGGCATGGATCACGCAGGGATTGCAACGCAAATGGTGGTTGAGCGTCAACTTGCAGAGCGTCAGGAACCAACTCGTCAAGAAATGGGGCGAGAAAAATTTATTGAGCGTGTTTGGAAATGGCGCCATGAGGCTGGTAATGTCATTTCTAGTCAACTGCGGCGTCTTGGTGTTTCGTGTGATTGGTCGCGTGAGCGCTTTACAATGGATGAAGGTTTGTCAGAGGCTGTTCGTGAGGTTTTTGTTAGGCTTTATAAGCAAGGGTTAATATATAAGGACAAGCGTCTGGTTAATTGGGATCCAAAATTATTAACAGCTATCTCGGATCTTGAAGTTGAGTCAAAAGAAATTCAAGGTCATTTATGGCATTTTAGGTATCCGCTTGAAGGTAAAATTTTTGATCAAGATGATCCTACAACTTTTATAACAATTGCAACAACACGTCCTGAAACAATGCTTGGTGATACAGGAATCGCAGTTAATCCTAGAGATCATCGTTATAAAGATCTCATAGGTAAAAATGCTATTTTACCATTTGTGGGTCGTAAATTGTTGATTGTTGGTGATGATTATGCTGACCCTGAAGAGGGAAGCGGTGCTGTAAAAATCACGCCGGCACACGATTTTAATGATTTTGAAATTGGGAAAAAGAATAATTTACCTTTGATCAATATTTTTACGCAGAGAGCTAAAATCTTTTTGCGTGATAATGAAGCATTCTTTGATGGTTTGGTTGTGTCGGATCAATTAAAAGAGTTGGTAAAGAATGTAGATCAATCTGATCGTTTTGTTGCGCGAGATAGAATTGTTTCTCTTATGGAAGAAGGAGGGTATTTGGTAACAGTTGATGATCATTTGCATACTGTTCCTCATGGTGATCGAAGTGGGGTTCCCATTGAACCGCTTCTAACAGATCAATGGTATGTCAATGCTGCGGAATTAGCGAAGCCAGCGATAGAGGCTGTTCATCAGGGAAAGATGCATTTTGTTCCAGATAGTTGGAAAAAGACCTATTTCAATTGGATGGAAAATATTCAACCGTGGTGTATTTCTCGCCAATTATGGTGGGGACATCAGATTCCTGCTTGGTATGGTCCTGATGGTACGATTTTTGTTGAAAAAAATGAAGAAGAGGCATTAGCTTCAGCTTTGTCTTATTATGGCACAGAAGTTAAATTAACTCGTGATCAGGATGTTTTGGATACTTGGTTCTCATCAGCTCTTTGGCCTTTTTCGACTTTAGGTTGGCCTCATAAAACTAATGAATTAACGACATTTTACCCAACATCTTTATCGGTTACCGGATTTGATATTATTTTTTTCTGGGTTGCTCGTATGATGATGATGGGTATTCACTTTATGGGTGAGGTGCCTTTTCCAATCGTTTATGTTCACGCTCTTGTACGGGATGCGCATGGCGCGAAGATGTCAAAGTCTAAAGGAAACATTGTTGATCCATTAGAGCTCATTGATCAATATAGTGCAGATGCGTTGCGTTTTACCTTAGCGATTATGGCAGCGCAAGGTCGTGATGTAAAACTTGATCCTTCCCGTATTGCGGGTTACCGCAATTTTGCTACAAAATTGTGGAATGCGGCTCGATTTGCAGAAATTAATAACGTTAAGCATGATTTAGCGTTTAAGCCAGAACAAACAAAACTTGCATTTAACCGTTGGATTTTAACAGAATTATCTAAAACGGTTTCGATAGTAACTTCTAGTATTGAAAATTATAAATTTAATGAAGCTGCTAGCGCACTTTACCGATTTATTTGGAATGCATTATGTGATTGGTATCTTGAATTTCTTAAACCTATATTTCAGGGAGGAGATGAAGATTCTAAGAAAGAAGCACAAGCATGTACTGCTTGGGTGCTAGATGAGGTTTATAAGCTTCTCCATCCTTTCATGCCCCATATAACAGAAGAGTTGTGGTCGCTTACAGCAATGCCAGGTACGAAGCGTGAAGATATGTTGGCATTAACACAGTGGCCACAGATAATCTTTTCAGATGAAGAAGCTGCAGCTGATGTTAATTGGCTTATTGATGTTATTAGTGGTATTCGCTCTATTCGCTCTGAGATGAATATTCCAGCAGCTGCACTTGCGCCTCTTGTTATCATCACAGAAGGCGGGGAGGAAATACAGGAACGTGTACAACGTTATGAGGCTATTCTTAAGAGGCTAGCACGCGTTGAGACAATTTGTTTTTCTAATAAAATTCCAGAAGTATCAGCCCAAATTATTCTAGGAAAGGAAACTTTTTGTTTATTGTTGGGGCAGTTGATTGATTTAGATGCTGAACGTGCACGCTTGATAAAAGATATCAGTAAAATCGAGCAAGATATTGAAAAAATATCAATTAAATTAAACAATCCAAAATTTGTAGAAAATGCAAAACTAGAAATTGTTGAAAGTGAACGTAAAAGAATCCTAGAATTGCATGCTGCAAGAGAAAAGGCTTCTGTTGCTTTAGAGCGGCTGGCTTAGTTATTTTCTGATTCATTATTATATTATCGTAACAAATTTGAGATTTTTAATGCTTTATTTTTATCGTTGGAAAACATTTCAAATGTGTATGCAAAAATTCATGATTAGCACGTGACAGTGAGATGAAGTCAGGTATTTTGATAATAAAAATAATGGATGCTATAAGTGAACAATAGCTGTGAGGGTTTTTCTTAAAAAATGTTTTAAAGGAAGGGGATGAAAAAAATCTTGAGCAGGTAATGCAGTGATATTCGCCTGCAACCAAGAAAAAAAATTTCTTGCTCAGACTATGCCTGGAAATATGGTACTAAAAAAATAGCTCGTTGTTCAGAAAATTAATTTCAATTTACAATAAAGCCAGTACAGGAGACAAAAATTAGTTTCATTCTATCTATGAAAGGTAAATTTTTGCTATTGATGGCAAACTTAAAATAGAATGCGTGGCAAAAGTTGTTGGATAACTGATTATAAGAAAGCAGCTTGTTAGTTGTGTATTTGGGCGTAGAAATTTAGCCTTTTATTTATAGGGTCTGTAATATAGAGATAGCCCAAACACAACATCGCAATTTAATGACTGAGAATTTTTGATAAAAACTCTTGCGCACGCGGAGTTCTATTCTGTGGGTTAGAGAAAAACTCTTCAGATGAACAATCTTCGAGAATCGCCCCTTGATCCATAAAAATTATTCGCTTCGATACTTTCTGTGCAAAACTCATTTCATGAGTTACACAAATCATTGTCATGCCTTCCTCTGCTAAGCCCGTCATGACGTCTAATACTTCACTTACCATTTCAGGATCTAAAGCAGAAGTTGGCTCATCAAAAAGCATAACAAGCGGATCCATGGTTAAAGCACGAGCAATAGCAACGCGCTGTTGTTGACCTCCAGAAAGTTGACCAGGGTATTTATCTTTATGTTCAATAAGCCCAACACGTTCAAGATATAACAAGCCGCGCTCAAGTGCTTCTTTTTTGCTACGCTTTAAAACCTTAATTTGTGCAATTGTTAAATTTTCTGTGACGGATAAATGTGGAAAAAGTTCAAAATGTTGAAAAACCATCCCTACATGACTACGTAGTTTAGGTAAATTTGTTTCTTTTGAGTGCACTGGTATTCCATTAATCCAGATTTCACCTTTTTGAAAAGGTACCAGAGCGTTAATAGTTTTAATAAAGGTTGATTTACCTGATCCCGATGGTCCGCAAACAACTACAACCTCTCCCTTATCGATATTGGTGGTGCAGTTTTTAAGAATATTAACTTCGCCGTACCAGTTGGAAACATTTTTAATTTGGATCATATGAGTAGACATTTTTTTTCCTGTTAGCGGATAATGGATATTTTTTTCTGTAGATACAAAACTATCTGCGATAATGTAAAGCAAATGCCGAAGTAAAAAACGGCTGCTAAAATATAGGCTTCTGGTTTCACACCAAAATTGTTAGAAACAAGATCAAAGCCATTTAAGAGACTATTACCACTGATTGCATAGACAAGAGTTGTATCCTGAAAAAGGATAATAACCTGTGTTAAAAAGACTGGAAGCATATTTCTAAAAGCTTGGGGAAGAATCACAATATACATATTTTGCCAATATGTCATTCCAAGTGCGTGTCCTGCTTGTTTTTGCCCTTGCGAAATTGAGTGTATGCCGGCGCGCATAATTTCTGCAAAATAAGCAGCTTCAAATGCAGTAAAGGTAATGATTGCTGAATTATTGGCACCGATTGATGTGCCGATCAAGAAAGGCAAAAGCACAAAAAACCATAAAATAACCATGACAAGAGGTATTGAGCGCATGGCAGTTATGTAAATTGCAGCAAACCAGGAGAAAGGTTTAATAGAAGAAAGTCGCATCATTGCCAATAATACGCCGAAGATAAGTCCAAATATTGTTGCTACAAATGTTAGAAAAACACTAAAAAGCAGACCTGAAAGAATATAAGAACGGAATATTTCAAAAGTAAAAAATGAAAAATCAAAGCTTGAAAACTCAAAAGGAAAATAAGACCAAAAATTAGAGCTCATGAAATCTATCATATCAACGCTCCTGTGTCTTTAAATTAGGAATTTTAAGCATTTTCTCCATTATTGCCATCATAACAAATATGAACAATGATATGATAATATAGAGAATTGTAACTAACATGTAATTTTCATAAACATGACTTACTTCCTCAATCGTTTGATATTGAAATTGCATTAGTTCATGAATAGAAACGGCGAATGCTATAGATGAATTTTTTACTATACCCATTGCTTCTGAGGTAAGGGGTGGCAAGATAGTACGAATAGCACGCGGTATCATAATATAGCGATAACTTTGATAAGTAGTAAATCCTATTGCCATGGCTGCATAACGTTGTCCAGAAGGGATAGATTCAATTCCTGAGCGAACCTGTTCTGCGATACGTGCGGATGTAAAAAAACCTAAAGCACAGGTTATTAATATAATTGGTGAAAAATTCATTGCTGGTGGATAAATTTTAGGGACGACAAAGTACCATAAAAATACTTGTACCAGCAAAGGAATGTTACGCATAATTTCTACCCAGATTCCGCCTATAGCGCGAAATGTGTTATTGATTACGGAAGTATTAGGCAGAGTACGCACTGTTCCTATAACAACACCGACAAATACAGCTAATATTAATGAAGAAATAGAGAGTACAGCTGTATTTTTGAAGCCATCAAGAAGTGTATCCAAATAGGTATGACTTATACCAGATGTCCCAAGACATCCAGCTACTGGCATTTGAGTAAGATCATCTAAGCAAAGGAAAGAAAAGTCCATTAATCGATATTTCCTAAAGTTAGTCAGTCATCGCTTGAATTAGGATGAAAAAATTAATCATATTTACATATGCTAAACGTGTTGAAAAATTAACGCAGAAACAACCACACTTAAATCTCAGAGAATGTGGTTGTTCTTTTAAATTTTATAGGCTGTTTTCTGTATAATCTTCTTTAGGTTTATTGTTGGGATTTTCCCAAGCATGTCTTATTGATTCTGATAAAGGAAGACCTACAACAGTATTTGTAGGAGGGATTGGTTCCATAAACCATTTGTTGTATAACTTTTCAAGTGAACCGTCTTTAATTTGGCTTACGATACTATCATTGATTGCTTGTTCAAAATTTTTATCCTCTAATCGGAGCATACAAGCAATAGGTTCAACTGAAAGTACAGCATCAAGAATCATATAATCAGATGGATTTCTTGATCTAGAGATACTTCCAGCAAGAATTGAAGAGTCCATAATAAACGCGTCAGCACGGCCGGATTCTAATAACAAAAAGCTATCTGCATGATCTCTGCCATTAATGACTCTGAAGTTAATGTTTTTTGCACGTCCATTTTGACGAATAAGCTGAACAGCTGTTGTTCCGGTGGTCGTAGCGATTGTTTTTCCATTTAAATCTTGGATAGATTTAATGCCAGAGTCTTTTTTAACAGCAATTCGAACTTCTTCAACATAAGTTGTATAAGCAAATGCTACAGATCTCCCACGGGCAGTATCGTTTGTTGTAGAACCACACTCAAAATCATAAGTATTATTTTGCAACAGAGGAATTCGATTTTGTGATGTGATAGGAAGATAACGAATTCTGATTGGTTTTCCAATTTTTTTTGAAATGTCATTAATAATGTTTTCTGCCATTTCTGTATGAAATCCTGTATATCTACCATTACCAAGTGCATAAGCTAAACCGGAAGATTCGCGAACACCTAAAGTGATTCTTCCTGTTTGTTTAATTCTCTCAAGTGTATCATTTTGAGCGTGCGCGACACTCGTAAGGGGTGGCAAGATAGTACGAATAGCACGCGGTATCATAATATAGCGATAACTTTGATAAGTAGTAAATCCTATTGCCATGGCTGCATAACGTTGTCCAGAAGGGATAGATTCAATTCCTGAGCGAACCTGTTCTGCGATACGTGCGGATGTAAAAAAACCTAAAGCACAGGTTATTAATATAATTGGTGAAAAATTCATTGCTGGTGGATAAATTTTAGGGACGACAAAGTACCATAAAAATACTTGTACCAGCAAAGGAATGTTACGCATAATTTCTACCCAGATTCCGCCTATAGCGCGAAATGTGTTATTGATTACGGAAGTATTAGGCAGAGTACGCACTGTTCCTATAACAACACCGACAAATACAGCTAATATTAATGAAGAAATAGAGAGTACAGCTGTATTTTTGAAGCCATCAAGAAGTGTATCCAAATAGGTATGACTTATACCAGATGTCCCAAGACATCCAGCTACTGGCATTTGAGTAAGATCATCTAAGCAAAGGAAAGAAAAGTCCATTAATCGATATTTCCTAAAGTTAGTCAGTCATCGCTTGAATTAGGATGAAAAAATTAATCATATTTACATATGCTAAACGTGTTGAAAAATTAACGCAGAAACAACCACACTTAAATCTCAGAGAATGTGGTTGTTCTTTTAAATTTTATAGGCTGTTTTCTGTATAATCTTCTTTAGGTTTATTGTTGGGATTTTCCCAAGCATGTCTTATTGATTCTGATAAAGGAAGACCTACAACAGTATTTGTAGGAGGGATTGGTTCCATAAACCATTTGTTGTATAACTTTTCAAGTGAACCGTCTTTAATTTGGCTTACGATACTATCATTGATTGCTTGTTCAAAATTTTTATCCTCTAATCGGAGCATACAAGCAATAGGTTCAACTGAAAGTACAGCATCAAGAATCATATAATCAGATGGATTTCTTGATCTAGAGATACTTCCAGCAAGAATTGAAGAGTCCATAATAAACGCGTCAGCACGGCCGGATTCTAATAACAAAAAGCTATCTGCATGATCTCTGCCATTAATGACTCTGAAGTTAATGTTTTTTGCACGTCCATTTTGACGAATAAGCTGAACAGCTGTTGTTCCGGTGGTCGTAGCGATTGTTTTTCCATTTAAATCTTGGATAGATTTAATGCCAGAGTCTTTTTTAACAGCAATTCGAACTTCTTCAACATAAGTTGTATAAGCAAATGCTACAGATCTCCCACGGGCAGTATCGTTTGTTGTAGAACCACACTCAAAATCATAAGTATTATTTTGCAACAGAGGAATTCGATTTTGTGATGTGATAGGAAGATAACGAATTCTGATTGGTTTTCCAATTTTTTTTGAAATGTCATTAATAATGTTTTCTGCCATTTCTGTATGAAATCCTGTATATCTACCATTACCAAGTGCATAAGCTAAACCGGAAGATTCGCGAACACCTAAAGTGATTCTTCCTGTTTGTTTAATTCTCTCAAGTGTATCATTTTGAGCGTGCGCGACACTCACTATCAACCCAATGATGGCTGTTGTAATCAATACTGATAGTGATCTCCTCATTACTTCCTCCGGTTATTTTATTTTTTGCTATTGCCTTTATGATATTCTTTCGCACGCTATGTAGCATGTTTTTATTTGAGGTGGGATATTTTTTTACTTATTCCCGTGAAACAAACATTACATCTGTAAGTTATAATCGAGTTCGATCCAAACAGGCGTGTGATCTGAGGGGTTTTTATAGCCTCTCACCTCTGTTTGGCTGTAAGCGCAGATAAGCTGATCAATAGCTTCTGATGATAATAAGAAGTGATCAATACGAATGCCATTATTTTTAAACCATGCACCAGCTTGAAAATTCCAGAAACTGAAAGAGGGATCCTCTGTAACACTGCGTAAAGCATCATAAAAACCTAAATGAATGATGCGTTGAAATGCTTGTCTTGTTTGAAGAAGAAATAAAGCATCATGTTTCCATTCTTGAGGATTTTTTGCGTCTGATAAAGTTGGAATAACGTTATAATCACCTGCTAAAATGAGAGGCTCTTCGTATGTAAGTAATGATTTTGCATGTGTATATAGTCTTTCCATCCATTCCATTTTATAAAGATATTTTTCACTATTGATGGGGTTTCCATTTGGAAGATAAACAGAAGCTATACGGATAGCTCCTTTGTTTGTTGAGTAAACAGCTTCAATATAACGCGCTTGTTCATCATTATTATTGCCTGGCAAATGAGTGATAATTTCATCAGGTCTTTTTTTAGAAAGAATTGCGACGCCATTGAATTTTTTTTGACCGTGTGTTTCTATGTGATAACCAAGGCTTTCAATTGTATCGCGTGGAAAATTTTCATCAATCGTTTTAGTTTCTTGTAAGCAGACTATATCGGGTTGATTTTGCTGTAGCCACTTACAAAGTGTTTCATGTCGTGCTTTTATTCCAGCAATATTCCATGTTGCAATTCTCATAATATTAGCTTTAAGCGTCATGTGTGCAATTGGCAAGTATTATGTAGAAGTGATACAATCACTCCCAACATATTGTAGCTGTTCTTCGTATACAGAATTATTACAGCCGATGGTAGCGGCTTAAAAGCTAAATTTATATATGTTGCAATATCACTTTATTTTTATTTTAATAAACTTTCTATTGTTTGGCACTTGACGGATGTATATGTTCTCGCTATTAGAAACCGTCATAACCGATGTGAGAGTCACTAATGTTTAAGCATTAGTTTTAAATTCGCCTCAGATGAGGTTTATGAAAGTTTAGAAAAATGCTAGTGTAAGAGGCTTTTGCCTCCTCTGCCTGTGATCGGGTGAGCTGTTAATCAGTCCTACCCGATTTTTTGCATCGGTTAAGCATTTATTCCAGTTGTGCTGGGGTGAATTGGACGTGAAGAGGCCCAAGTTGGGCGAGACGAATGAAGATTGTAAAAAGGAAGGTTGTATGCCTACCGTAAACCAGTTAATTCGCAAACCGCGTGTAGTTCCGGTTAAGCGTAATAAGGTTCCTGCCCTTCAGGCAAATCCACAGAAACGTGGTGTTTGCACCCGTGTATATACGACAACACCGAAGAAGCCGAATTCTGCCCTTCGTAAAGTTGCTAAAGTTCGTTTAACAAACGGATTTGAGGTGATTGGTTATATTCCTGGTGAGGGACATAACCTTCAAGAGCACTCTGTTGTGGTGATTCGTGGTGGTCGTGTGAAGGATTTGCCAGGGGTCCGTTATCACATTATTCGTGGTTTGCTTGATACGCAAGGTGTTAAAAATCGTAAACAGCGCCGTTCGAAGTATGGCGCAAAGCGTCCGAAATAAATTGAGAGATAGAGCCTGAGAGATAGAACCAATGTCCCGTCGTCATAGAGCAGAAAAGCGTGAAATTAATCCGGATCCTAAATTTGGTGATGTGGTTATTACAAAATTTATGAATGCCATTATGTTTGATGGTAAAAAGTCGGTTGCTGAACGTATTGTTTACGGTGCACTTGATGTGGTGGAAGGGAAAGTGAAAACGGATCCAGTAGCGTTGTTTCATCAGGCGTTAGAAAATGTTGCTCCTCATATTGAGGTTCGTTCACGTCGTGTTGGTGGTGCTACTTATCAGGTTCCGGTAGATGTTCGTCCGGATCGTCGTCAGGCACTTGCTATCCGTTGGTTAATTAAAGCAGCGCGTGGGCGCAATGAGACGGCGATGATTGATCGTCTTTCTGGTGAATTGGTGGATGCAGCGAATAATCGTGGTACTGCAGTGAAGAAGCGTGAAGATGTTCACCGTATGGCTGAAGCTAATCGTGCATTTTCGCATTATCGTTGGTAGGTGTATTTTAAAGATCTAAGGCAGATAGAATGGCTCGCGAATATAAAATCGAAGACTACCGTAATTTTGGTATTATGGCGCATATTGATGCTGGTAAAACCACAATGACTGAGCGCATTTTGTTCTATACGGGTAAAAATCATAAAATCGGTGAGACGCATGATGGTGCTTCTACGATGGATTGGATGGAGCAAGAGCAGGAGCGTGGTATCACGATTACATCTGCTGCAACGACAACCTTTTGGAAGGGGCGTGATGGTCGAAAGCGGCGTTTTAATATTATTGATACGCCTGGGCACGTTGATTTTACAATTGAGGTTGAGCGTTCTTTGCGTGTTCTTGATGGTGCAATAGCGTTGTTAGATGCTAACGCTGGTGTGGAACCTCAAACGGAAACTGTTTGGCGGCAGGCTGAAAAATATCATGTGCCGCGCATGGTTTTTGTTAATAAGATGGATAAAATTGGAGCTGATTTCTATCGTAGTGTAGAAATGGTTGGTTCGCGATTGGGTGCTAAGGCGCTTGTTGTGCAGTTGCCGATTGGTTCCGAAAATGATTTTCAGGGTGTTATTGATCTTGTTGAAATGAAGGCGTTAACCTGGGATGGCTCCATTGGTGCATCGGCAATAGTATCTGAAATTCCAGCTGAATTAAAAGAAAAAGCAGAAGAATATCGTGAAAAGCTGATTGAGATGGCGGTTGAAGTTGATGAGGCTGCGACAGAGGCTTATTTAGAAGGTATTATGCCAACCAATGAGCAGCTTGAGGCTCTTATTCGTAAGGGAACGATAGAAGTTCAATTTCATCCAGTTCTTTGTGGTACGGCTTTTAAAAACAAAGGGGTTCAGCCACTTTTGGATGCTGTTGTTTCTTATCTTCCTTCACCAGTTGATATTCCAGCTATTGGTGGTATTGATGTTAAGACTGAAGCTGAGACAGTGCGTGAATCTTCGGATAATGCTCCACTTTCTATGCTTGCTTTCAAAATTATGAATGATCCATTTGTTGGTTCGTTGACTTTTTGTCGCATTTATTCTGGTAAAGTTCAAAAAGGTATTTCTCTTGAAAATACTGTAAAAGGAAAAAGAGAGCGTTTGGGGCGTATGCTTCAAATGCATTCAAATTCTCGTGAAGATATTGAAGAAGCGTTTGCAGGTGACATTGTTGCTCTTGCTGGGCTTAAGGAAACGACAACAGGTGACACTCTTTGTGATCCGTTGAAACCTGTTATTTTAGAACGAATGGAGTTTCCGGAACCTGTTATAGAAATTGCAATTGAGCCAAAAACAAAGGCAGACCAAGAAAAAATGGGTATTGCGCTTAATCGGTTGGCGGCAGAAGATCCCTCATTTCGTGTTAAGTCAGATGAAGAATCTGGTCAAACGATCATTGCTGGAATGGGTGAGCTTCATCTTGATATTATTGTCGATCGTATGCGGCGTGAATTTAAAGTTGAAGCTAATGTGGGGCAGCCTCAAGTTGCTTATCGTGAATCGATTACGAAAGTTGCTGAAATTGACTATACTCACAAAAAGCAATCTGGTGGTTCTGGACAGTTTGCTCGTGTGAAGATTGTTTTTGAACCTCATGATGGTGATGATTTTGTGTTTGAGTCAAAGATTGTTGGTGGTGCTGTTCCTAAAGAGTATATTCCAGGTGTTCAAAAGGGAATTGAAAGCGTTATGGGATCAGGTCCTCTTGCAGGCTTCCCTATGCTTGGTGTAAAAGCTACTCTTATTGATGGTGGCTATCATGATGTTGATTCTTCTGTTTTGGCTTTTGAAATTGCTGCACGTGCAGCATTTCGAGAAGGAGCAAAAAAAGCTGGTGCACAGCTTCTTGAGCCAATTATGAAGGTAGAGGTTGTTACGCCTGAAGATTATGTTGGTGATGTGATTGGTGATTTGAACTCTCGTCGGGGACAGATTTCTGGTACTGAAGCTCGTGGTATTGCTACAGTAGTGAATGCAATGGTTCCTTTGGCAAATATGTTCGGTTATGTAAATACGCTTCGCTCAATGAGTCAGGGGCGTGCTCAATATACAATGCAGTTTAGTCACTATGAACCTGTTCCTTCGGTTGTAGCTCAGGAGATTCAAAAGAAATACGCGTGATTTTTGGGTTGCGCATTAACTTTAAACTTAGTCCTTGGTTGGGATAAAAATATGGAGAGCTCAAATGGCAAAGAGCAAATTTGAACGTACGAAGCCGCATGTTAATATTGGCACGATTGGTCACGTTGACCATGGTAAGACGTCATTGACAGCAGCGATTACGAAGTATTTTGGTGAATTTAAAGCCTATGACCAAATTGATGCGGCCCCTGAAGAGCGGGCGCGTGGGATTACCATTTCTACTGCACATGTTGAATATGAAACAGATCAGCGTCACTATGCGCATGTTGATTGTCCTGGGCATGCAGACTATGTGAAGAATATGATCACAGGGGCAGCGCAAATGGATGGTGCTATTCTGGTGGTTTCTGCGGCAGATGGTCCAATGCCTCAGACCCGTGAGCATATTTTGTTAGCGCGTCAGGTTGGTGTTCCTGCGATTGTTGTTTTTTTGAATAAAGTTGATCAGGTTGATGATGCTGAGCTTTTGGAACTTGTTGAGCTTGAGGTTCGGGAGCTTCTTTCAAAATATGATTTTCCAGGGGATGATATACCGATTGTTAAGGGGTCAGCATTAGCTGCTCTTGAAGATTCGGATAAAAGCATAGGAGAGGATGCTGTTCGTCTTTTAATGAGTGAGGTTGATAGATATATACCGACCCCTGAGCGTCCAGTTGATCAATCATTTTTGATGCCGATAGAGGATGTGTTTTCGATTTCAGGGCGTGGAACGGTTGTAACCGGTCGTGTTGAGCGTGGAGTTGTTAAAGTTGGTGAAGAAATTGAGATTGTAGGGATACGTCCAACGTCTAAGACGACGGTTACTGGTGTTGAGATGTTTCGCAAGCTTTTGGATCAAGGTCAAGCCGGTGATAATATTGGTGCATTGCTTCGTGGTATTGACCGTGAGGGGATTGAGCGTGGTCAGGTTTTAGCGAAACCTGGTTCCGTGACTCCGCATACCAAATTTAAAGCGGAAGCTTATATTTTGACGAAAGACGAAGGGGGACGTCATACGCCGTTTTTTACGAATTATCGTCCTCAGTTTTATTTTCGTACGACAGATGTGACAGGGATTGTTACGCTTCCTGAAGGAACAGAAATGGTTATGCCTGGTGATAATGTTGCGATGGATGTATCTTTGATTGTTCCTATTGCCATGGAAGAGAAGCTTCGTTTTGCGATCCGTGAAGGGGGGCGTACTGTTGGGGCTGGTATCGTTTCTAAAATCATCGAGTAATTAGAATAATTGTTTAGGAGCGCCTTTATTTTTTTTAAGGCATTTCGCATAACAGGGAAATGAAGAGCATGAATGGTCAGAATATCCGCATTCGCTTAGAAGCGTTTGATCATCGGATTCTTGACGTGTCAACACAAGAGATTGTGTCGACCGCCAAGCGTACTGGCGCCAATGTCCGTGGTCCTATTCCGCTTCCAACGCGGATTGAGAAGTTTACGGTCAATCGTGGGCCACATATTGATAAGAAGAGTCGTGAGCAATTTGAGATGCGCACTCATAAGCGTCTTCTTGATATCATTGATCCAACGCCGCAAACGGTAGATGCACTAATGAAGCTCGATCTTTCTGCTGGTGTAAATGTTGAAATCAAGCTCTGAGGTTTGAGAACAGAAGGAACAAACCCGATGCGTTCAGGTGTAATAACACAGAAGTTGGGCATGACCAGTATCTATAATGACACTGGTGAAAGAGTGCCCGTAACAGTGCTTCGTTTAGAGAATTGTCAGGTTATTGCTCAGCGTACAGTTGAAAAGAATGGTTATACTGCTGTTCAATTAGGTGTAGGGCTTGCAAAATTTGAAAAAACCTCAAAAGCTCTTCGTGGGCACTTTTCTAAGGCTTTAGTTGAACCTAAGGCTAAAATAGTGGAATTCCGTGTTAGTTCCGATAATCTTCTTGATGTCGGTACTGAGATTACGGTAGAGCATTTTGTTCCTGGGCAAAGAGTCGATGTAACAGGAACGAGTATAGGTAAGGGTTTTGCCGGCGTTATGAAACGGCATAATTTTGGTGGGCATCGTGCTTCACATGGTAATTCAATTACACATCGTGCTCATGGTTCGACAGGTCAGTGTCAGGATCCAGGTAAGGTGTTTAAAGGTAAAAAAATGGCTGGCCATATGGGGCAGGTGCGTGTAACAACACAAAATGTTGAAGTTGTTTCTATAGATGTTGATCGCGGTTTAATTTTGGTGCGTGGTGCTGTTTCTGGTTCTAAGGGGGCTTGGGTTTTAGTTCGGGATGCCGTAAAAAAGCGTCTTCCTGATAATGCTCCAAGACCTGCTGGTGTTCGCAGTCCTGCTAATGTGAAAGTGAAGCCGGCGACTCCAATAGCAGAAGTCTCTGTAGCTGAGGGAGTCGAATAATGGATCTTATAATTAAAACTCTTGATGGTAAAAAAACTGGTGAACTAAGTGTTTCCGAGCATGTTTTCGGTCTTGTTCCGCGAGAAGATATTTTGCAGCGTGTTGTTCGTTGGCAGCTTGCACGTCGTCAAAAGGGAACGCATAAGGTACAGGGGCGTTCTGATATATCCCGAACTGGGGCAAAAATGTATAAGCAAAAAGGAACAGGGCGTGCTCGGCATTCATCTGCTCGTGCTCCACAGTTTCGAGGTGGTGGTAAGGCACATGGTCCAGTAATACGTAGTCATGCTCATGGCCTTCCTAAAAAAAGTCGTGCACTTGGGTTACGTTTAGCTCTGTCAGCGAAGTTTAAGGCAAATGACTTAATTGTAATTGATGAGTTTAATCTCCAAGATCCTAAAACAAAAGTACTTGCTACGAATTTTTCTAAACTTGGTTTTAATAATGCCTTATTGATTGGTGGCAAAGAGATTGATGTGAATTTCTTTCGCGCAGCATCTAATATTCCTAATATTGATGTTTTGCCTATTCAAGGAATTAATGTTTATGATATTCTACGTCGCAGCAAGCTTGTTTTATCAAAAAAAGCTGTTGAAGCCCTTGAGGAGCGTTTCAAATGACGAATCTTCGCCATTATGATGTAATTGTCAGTCCAGTTATCAGTGAAAAATCAACTATGATTTCTGAATATGATCAGGTTGTCTTTAATGTTGCATTAAAAGCGACAAAACCGCAGATTAAGGCTGCTATTGAAGCGCTTTTTGGTGTTAAAGTCAAAGCGGTTAATACGATAACTCGTAAAGGTAAAATGAAGCGCTTTAAAGGCATTGTTGGTCGGCAAAGTAATATAAAAAAGGCGATTGTGACGCTAGTTAAAGGTCAATTAATTGATCTTTCTACAGGTCTTTAGGGAGACTCGGAAACATGGCACTTAAGCACTTTAATCCAACTACGTCTGGGCAGCGACAACTTGTAATTGTGGATCGCTCTGGTCTCTATAAGGGTAAACCTGTAAAAACGCTGACAGAAGGTTTGTTATCAAAAGGTGGGCGTAATAATTCCGGTAAAATTACTGCTCGTTTTCAAGGGGGGAGACATAAGCGTAGTTATCGATTTATTGATTTTAAGCGTCTCAAACTTGATGTATCTGCAAAGGTTGAGCGTTTGGAATATGATCCAAATCGTACAGCGTTCATTGCATTAATTCGTTATGAAGATGGACAATTGAGTTATATTCTCGCGCCGCAACGTCTTGATGTTGGTGATACTGTTGTTGCTGGTTTAAGTGTTGATGTTAAGCCTGGTAATGCGATGCCTCTTGGTAATATGCCGGTAGGTGCAATAGTTCACAATGTTGAAATGAAACCTGGAAAAGGTGGTCAGATTGCGCGTTCAGCAGGGGCTTATGCACAATTAGTTGGACGAGATCAAGGAATGGCTATTCTTCGGCTCAATTCTGGAGAACAGCGTTTAGTTTCTAGTAATTGTTTTGCGACTGTTGGTGCTGTTTCAAATCCTGATCATGGAAATATTAATGATGGCAAGGCTGGTCGTTCACGTTGGCGTGGGAAGCGTCCACATGTTCGTGGTGTTGCTATGAACCCGGTTGATCATCCACATGGTGGTGGTGAAGGTCGTACGTCGGGTGGTCGTCATCCAGTGTCTCCTTGGGGTAAGCCTACGAAAGGTAAGCGTACACGCTCCAATAAAGCCACTGATAAGTTTATTATGCGCTCGCGTCATCAGCGCAAAAAATAAGAGAGGTAGTCTAAAGTGGTTCGCTCAGTTTGGAAAGGTCCGTTTGTTGACGGCTATCTTCTTGGAAAAGCAGAGAAGGTCCGTGCAAGTGGGCGTAACGAAGTTATTAAAATTTGGAGTCGTCGCTCTACTATTTTGCCGCAATTTGTTGGTTTGACTTTTGGCGTCCACAACGGCAATAAGCATATTCCTGTTTTTGTTTCTGAAGAAATGGTTGGGCATAAATTTGGTGAGTTTGCTCCTACTCGGACCTATTATGGACATGGTGCAGATAAAAAGGCGAAGAGGAAGTAATAATGGGTAAAGCTAAGGTTCTGCGCCAGCTTAAAGATAATGAAGCGAAAGCTGTTACTCGGATGATTCGTGTTAGTCCGCAAAAGCTCAATTTGGTCGCTGCAATGATTCGTGGTAAGAAAGTTGATGTAGCGCTAGCTGATTTGATGTTTTCGCGTAAGCGTATTGCACAAACAGTCAAGAAAACTCTTGAGTCAGCGATTGCAAATGCAGAAAATAATCATGATCTCGATATTGATTCGTTAATCGTTTCAGAAGCACATGTTGGTAAATCAATTGTGATGAAGCGTTTTCATGTTCGTGGTCGTGGGCGTGCTAGTCGAATTGAACGTCCATTCTCGCATCTTACTGTTATTGTTCGTGAAGTTATTGAAAAAGGGGAGGCTGCATAATGGGTCAGAAAATTAATCCAATAGGGCTTCGTCTCGGAGTTAATCAGACTTGGAGTTCACGCTGGTATGCCGATAGTGGTGAATATGGGCGTCTCTTGCATGAAGATTTAAAAATTCGTTCATACGTAATGGAAGAATTGAAACAGGCAGCTATTTCTAAGGTTATTATTGAACGCCCTCATAAGAAGTGTCGTGTAACTATTCATTCTGCGCGTCCTGGTCTTATCATTGGTAAAAAGGGTGCTGATATTGAGAAGCTCCGTCATCAGCTTTCGGAAATGACAAATGCTGAAACTTCGCTCAATATCGTTGAAATTCGTAAACCAGAAATTGATGCGACAATCATTGCGCAATCAGTTGCTCAGCAGCTTGAACGCCGTGTTGCTTTCCGACGTGCTATGAAGCGTGCTGTTCAATCAGCTATGCGTCTTGGAGCCGAAGGTATTCGTATTAACTGTTCTGGTCGTCTTGGTGGTGCTGAAATTGCTCGTATGGAATGGTACCGCGAAGGTCGTGTACCACTTCATACTTTGCGTGCTGATGTTGATTACAGCACAGCAGAGGCTAGGACTGCTTATGGTGTTTGTGGTGTTAAAGTTTGGGTCTTTAAGGGTGAAATCCTTGAGCATGATCCAATGGCTTCGGAGCATCGTGCTACGAGGAATGATAATTCAAGTTCTTCATTGAACCGCCGCCGTGAAAGTGTTTAATTTTTATGATTAAAAAAGGATTTGGAGTAAAGAGCAATGTTGCAGCCAAAGCGCACAAAGTTCCGTAAGCAATTCAAAGGTCGTATTCACGGTGCTTCGAAAGGTGGTACGGATTTGAATTTTGGTGCTTACGGCCTGAAGGTTGTCGAGCCAGAGCGTATTACTGCGCGTCAAATTGAAGCAGCTCGTCGTGCAATTACACGTTACATGAAGCGTTCTGGTCGTGTATGGATACGTGTTTTCCCAGATCTTCCCGTTACATCTAAACCAACTGAAGTTCGTATGGGTAAAGGTAAGGGAAGTGTTGACTA
Organism: Bartonella bacilliformis KC583; assembly: GCF_000015445.1. Taxonomy (NCBI): domain Bacteria; kingdom Pseudomonadati; phylum Pseudomonadota; class Alphaproteobacteria; order Hyphomicrobiales; family Bartonellaceae; genus Bartonella; species Bartonella bacilliformis. Next base: position 689,682 of record NC_008783.1, read on the forward strand.
TTGGGCAGCACGTGTTGCGCCTGGGCGTATTATGTTTGAGCTTGATGGTGTTCCTGAAGATGTTGCGCGTGAAGCTCTTAGGTTGGGTGCTGCAAAGCTACCTATTAAGACTCGTTTCATTCAGCGTATTGTTGAGTAAAGAGGTTAAACGATGAAAGCCAAAGAATTACGAGCACAAACGCTCGATCAAATAAAGGATGGATTGGCTAGCTTAAAGAAAGAGCAGTTTAATCTGCGATTTCAAAAGGCAACAGGGCAGTTAGAAAAAACTGCACGTGTTAAGCAAGTTCGCCGTGATATTGCACGTATTAAAACTTTTTTTCGTCAAAAGATGGATGAAAGCAAAGCTTAAGGAAATAAGAGATGCCTAAACGCATTTTGCAAGGCGTTGTCGTTAGCGACAAAAGTGATAAGACTATTATTGTTAAGGTGGAGCGCCGTTATTCTCATCCGCTCCTTCAGAAGACAGTTCGGCAGTCTAAGAAGTACAAGGCGCATGATGAGAACAATCAATTCAAAATTGGAGATCAGGTTTCTATTCAGGAATCTAGGCCAATTTCGAAAGATAAGCGTTGGATTGTTGTTAAAGACAGTGTAGTGTGTTAAATAAACTGTTTAATTGGTTTAAAATTTATCATTGATTTTATTTCTATTGGTAAATTTTTCTAGCAATAACTACGCTGTCATTTGGCGGGCAAATCCAGGTATGTTAACAGCATGACTGGATGTGGATATTAAGAAGAGGTGGCCAGTTATGATTCAGATGCAAACAAACCTCGACGTTGCAGATAATTCTGGTGCGCGTCGTGTCATGTGCATCAAGGTGCTAGGCGGTTCAAAGCGGAAATATGCTTCGGTCGGCGACATTATTGTCGTTTCGGTTAAAGATGTTATTCCTCGTGGCCGCGTAAAAAAGGGTGACGTGATGAAGGCTGTGGTGGTTCGTACCGCTAAAGATATTCGTCGCGCAGATGGTAGTGTGATTCGTTTTGATAGGAATGCTGCTGTTCTAGTTGATAACAAAAAAGAGCCGATCGGTACACGTATCTTTGGACCAGTTCCTCGCGAACTCCGTGGTAAAAACCATATGAAGATCGTTTCACTCGCTCCTGAAGTATTATAGGAGGCGAATATCATGAAGAAGATTCGAAAAGGTGATAGAGTTGTTATTTTATCTGGTAATGATAAAGGGCGTAGCGGTGAGGTTATAAAAGTGAATCCAGGAGAGAGTAAAGCTCTTGTTCGTGGAATTAATATGGTTAAACGTCATCAGCGCCAAACACAAAAGCAAGAAGCTGGAATTATTTCTAAAGAAGCTCCTATTCATTTATCTAATTTGGCGATTGCTGATCCTAAAGATGGTAAGCCTACACGTGTGGGCTTTCGTATGAATGCAGATGGTGGTAAGGTTCGTTTTGCCAAGCGTTCAGGAGAATTGATTGATGGCTGAAGAAAAACAAAAGCCGCGCATGAAAGTGCATTATGTTGGAGTCATTCGTAAAATACTTCAGGAGAAATTTCATTATAAAAATGAAATGCAGATTCCGCGCGTTGATAAAATTGTGATCAACATGGGAATTGGTGAGGCAACTTCCGATTCCAAAAAACCATCTATTGCAGCTGGAGATTTGTCATTAATAACAGGTCAAAAGGCTGTTGTGACTTATGCAAGTAGCTCTATTGCAGGCTTTAAAGTTCGTGAAGGAATGCCACTTGGAGCTAAAGTTACCTTACGTAAGGATCGTATGTTTGAGTTTTTGGATCGTCTTGTCACGATTGCACTTCCACGGGTTCGTGATTTTCGTGGTCTAAATCCAAAGTGAAACGAATGCTGATCAAATTTCTGTTATCGCACATTCAATGGGCAATTTTGTTATAATGGAAGCATTCAGAACTTTAGCTTTGCAAAGAAAGTATAAGCCAATTCGCCGTATTACAAGTTTTTTAATGGCTGCACCAGATATTGATATTGATGTGTTTGAGCGTCAATTGAATGATATTAAAAAGCTACCGAATCCAACAGCTGTTTTGGTATCTCGTAAGGATAAAGCTCTTGCTGTTTCAGGGCGTCTTACAGGGGGACATTCTCGTTTAGGAGATGGTTTAAGTATTGAAATGTTACGGAAAAATGGAATAGCTGTACTTGATGTCTCTAACGTTGATGGTGGAGCCCATAATGTATTTGCCTCTTCACCAACATTAATGACTCTGTCTCGAGAAGGTTCTTTATCCTCGACAATTATGCAAGGTACAGAATTTTCATCTAGTCAAGCAATGCTTGCTGACAGTAGCAATGTCTTAAAAGAAACAACAAACTTTACTTTTTATGCGCCTATTCATTTGTTCTCTGTGGTTGATTTTGATCCTTAAAAGTATATAGGAAGCAGATAAAAAAATAAATATAAATGAATTAAAGCTAATTTTAGCAATTTCTTTAGAATAGTTTTGTAGAGTAAAATAGATAGTGGGGTAATATAAAACCAGTCATTAAGTGAGTTTGTGATGGTTATGCAAAAACACTATACTAATACATCTACATTAGTTGATTATTTGTCTCATTATGCAGCTAGATTATCCGATATTCATACTATACTGTTGAAGATCAAAAAGAATAACAAGGATAGGTCCCCGGATTTATTGCGCCGAATTGATGCAACCGAGAAGCAATTAGGTGAGATGGGGCGTGTTCTTATCATGGAATATCGTCAGCATCAAGAAAATGAACGTTTTTTAAAACAGATTTTAGTGTCAATTTCTGATCAACTTTTTTTACTTAATAACGATTTTAAAGAAACTGGTCATCTTTTGCTACAAGAAATTAGAACGCTTCAATTTCAGACACAATGCTCTTGTAAAGGTGAAGAAAAGCAGCGTTTTCTCTATGATCAAAAATCTTCTTGTTCTCAGTCCAAAATTGATGAAATTATCAAACGATTACAAAAAGCACGAGAACAACTTTCTGTTGAAAACCCACATCTCTTTGAAAAAGAGATCAAAGTTAAAATAAAAAATAAAATACTTTACTAATTAAGTATTTAAAGCACAAAAACTATTCGACTAATTATCAAACTTTTTCTAACAGGGTTATTTTTGAGGGCAAGGCGAATAGTAGTTTTCCTAATAGAAGAAAGGCTCATAGGATAAATATCATTTAAATGGGTTTTAATCTTCATTGAAATTGAAAGAATTTGGTACTTTTTATTTGTTTAAAACAATTTATATTCACTGGATTTTTATTGTTTTTACCAAGTTCTTTCATTGTTGCAGTACTCTTTAATTTTCATTGAACCGCACATCTGCCACTATCACACTGATTAAGAAGAGAAGTTCTTGGCAATTGCCTATTGCCTCTTCTATTTTCTCCTTCTCCAGTGCAATTTCTTTGAGATATGTAAACACTTAGAGGAATTTCATCAAGTTGGGCCATTTGATAAGTTATGAGTGAGTGAAGTATTTGAGTCCTCCCAATTGAAAGATAATGTATTAATGCGTCTATATTTGTCGTTGGGGTAAGCGCCAATCTAAATTGGTCCAAAGTCAAAATGTGTAGTATGTTTGTAGGGATTAATACAAGCCCTTGGTTTGTTCTTAAAATAGGTTGGACATGACCTATTATGTTTGAACCACCTCTATCTGATCTGACAATTGAAACATACCAAGCTGTTCCAGGAGGAGCAGTTAACAGGTCTTGAAGTCTACTCCTCATTTCTTCCTCTGTTCTTGCCATAGTTGAAGGCCGCCAATTATACTGAGGTAACAACATTAATGCGGCTGAGCGAGTTACTCTGCTCGTTCGTGTATAACTATCTTCACCTACATGCCAAGGTAAATTAACGTAATTTTCTGTAGTTTGCAGTCTTTCTGCAAGTTCAGGAAATCTTTGACGAAAGGAGATAAATGGATCCCTATCTGGATGCGTATCAAAGAAGTATCCTCCACTTTGACGAGGTCCACCTATATTATCTTCCTGCAATTCAGCAAGCATTTGCAGAGTATGCAGCATACAAGGGCCACAAAAAGCAATATGTTCTTGACCTGCAACAGTAGAACTTCTAGCAATGTCATATAGTCTTTGTATCCATGCATCAGTGAGAGTAAAATCAGGAGGTAAAGACCGTTTACTTCGTGTCTTTGAAGTAGAAGTCTGTACGACATTTTCCTTTTTTCCCGGAGCAGGGCAATAGACAAGTGTATCCCCTAAATTTCCATTGACATAGCGACCCCAACGATCAAAATCATAAGCAAAAAGAAACTCAGATTTAGGAGAATTTTGAGTATCTTGTTTCAGGTAATCAGGTTTAACTGTGTAAGGAGACCCCCAACTAATACCATATTGGGTAACGCGTAAAAAATTACCCTGATGATCTAGGAGTGGCCCTTCGCGTCCGTATAATTGAGAAATATCCCAGAAACCAATGTCTTTGGTTTGAGAAACAGTATCATCACAAAATTTCCATCCTACCCAATTCCAATTATCTGAAGTGGATTGTTGGGAAGTCATGCAAGATAGTACTCCCGTGGAAGGAAAATATCTGAAAATATGGCCATTGTCTGGATTGTAATATAGATCAAAAACATCTGATCTAGATCCATAGTCTGTAATATAGTAGGTAGAGAAGCTAGAGCCGCTTACAAATTTCCATCCGATGAAAGTTTTGATATTACTATTGACCGGAGTAGCAATAATCTTTGCCCATGAATCCATCATACTCAGGGTATGATCATAGTAATCATTTTTGTTTTTTGAGATGTAAGCGTACCATTTATAGTCTTTAACGCGAAATTTTTTATCAGCTGTATAAAATGCATTGCCTTCAATGATCCATTGTTGGTTGGGATCATTGATCACACAAGGTCTTAATAGGAGATAATCCCAATCCTCTGTAGATTGTCCACCAATCCCTGTAACGGAGCTAGGAGCAGTCATGCATAACCAAACATTATTGACATTCCAAGCGACTCTTTTAAAGAGGTCATATCGAGCAAATTTAACGCTGGCAGAAGAGCAATAGGTGATGTAAACATAACTTTCCCCATTCACAAATGCTGGGGCATAGCAATATTCTCCTCCTGTATGGACCTTAACGTGAATAGATTTATCATGAGGATCGTCAGGTTTTTTTTGTGGCACAGGAGCTGCAGAAGAGGTATGAATAGTCATTAACAGGCTAAAGAAAAATAAAAACGGTTTCAGTTTCATTTTTTTGTTTCCTTTGTGACCTCCCTCCCACTATGATGCTGGTAAGTTAATTAGAAAGTTATGCTTTAGACCTTCCTCAAAGAACAGTTTATAGTGTGCTTATTAAATTTTATGATGATTTATATTGTTTGCTTTCGTGACAAACATACTTAGATATCAATAAATCAACAGCAGAGCACTGATTATGTAATAGTTGACACATTTTCTTATGTTAGTGATCCTATTCTCACTAAGAGCTACAATTAGGATTAAAGAGCTATCCATAAAATTTGTCAGACATGTTAAACCTTAGCCGATTTATATAACTGGTATATGCTTTGTTCTGAAAGTTAAAAGAATATAGTTTATAAAATTTGATTAATGAAGATATCTAAAGTTGAAAATATTGCGTTCACGTTAATTGAGGTAGAATCTTGATTAAGATCACAAGAAAAATCGGAGAAAAACTTTTTCAGAAGATAGTAAATCCTCCTACTATAGGGTGAAATGATGTCTTGCTTAACGCAATGGAACAAAGCCTGTTAATTTCTGATTTTGAGTGCTTTAAAAATAATACACAATATTGTCTGCATACATTTGAAGAAATAATTTTAGAAAATTAAAAGACAAAAAAGAAAGCTATGAGAAAAGCTGGAAAATTCTATTCTATCACCTTGCTATATTACTTCTTATTCTTAAAGAACCAAAGTGAAATGTTACATAAAAAATAAAAAATGGCTCCCCGGGCCGGATTCGAACCAGCGACCAACCGGTTAACAGCCGGTTGCTCTACCGCTGAGCTACCGAGGAACAATACTCAGTTTCTAATAATGAACGAGACTATAGCGAAGCAGTATTGATTTGCAAAGAAAAAAATTTCTTTTTTAAAAAAAATATCAGAAATTCCATAGAAAGAGGAAAAAAGGTTGAAGAAGCTGTCTGTCACTTGACGAATATGTTCTCTTCCCTTATTGAAAATTTTCACATTTATTGATGAGGCCTTGTGGCGGAATGGTTACGCAGAGGACTGCAAATCCTTGTATCCCGGTTCGATTCCGGGCGAGGCCTCCAATTTATTTTGATCTATTTGATTAGTGCTTTCAAATAAACGGTTTTCTTTTTTTCAATAAGAACACTTTTCTGTGAATTAGACCTAACCGGAATTTTGTTGCAATTGGAGTCTTGTTATTGACGGGAGCATGCTTTTTTGTCACACTCAAAGTAAGAGATAATTTGTGTCTTAGCTATTCCAATTTGTTGTGGTGCTTGTCGTAGGTAGGTGTAGGTAGGAGGGAAGAGCTAGTTATGGTTGCAAATTTCACAGAGCTTCGCCGCAAAATGGTTGATAATCAGATTCGTACTGTGGATGTAACGAATTTATCGATTCTTGAAGCATTTTTAACGGTGCCACGTGAAGATTTTGTACCAGAAGATGTTAAAGATTTAAGTTACCTTGATACTGATATTCTTATTTTTCCACCACAAGGTGATATCCCTGCGAGTTATTTGATGAAACCTGCGTCTTTAGCAAAGCTGTTACAGCTTGCAGCCGTAAAACCATCGGATAGTGTATTAGACATTGGTGCAAATAGTGGTTATTGTGCAGCCTTGCTTTCAAAGCTTGCTAAATCTATTATTGCGTTGGAAAGCAATAAGGCGCTTTCGAAACAAGCTGCTGAACTTTTAGAACGCTATCAGTGTGATAATGTGGTTGTTGTGCATGGATTATTGGAGAAGGGGTGTGCTGTTAAGGGGCCCTATGATTTAATTTTTATTGAAGGTGCTGTTGATTTTATTCCTGATGGTATCTTTGATCAAATGAAAGAAGGGGGGCGCCTTCTTGTGGTTGAAGGGCATGGTAATGCTGGTATTGCGCAAATCTATATAAAGGAAGAGGGGAGTATTTCGGCTCGTCGTGGTTTTAACCTTTCTGTAAAGCCGCTTTCCGAATTTTTAAGAATACCTGACTTTGTGTTTTAGTATTTGCAGCACCTAGTGAATAGAAAATAGATGATTAATTTGGGATTTATATCGTGTTTAAAATAAGCAAGAAATTTCAGGTATGTTTGTTACTTACATTAGGAACTTTTGTCTCAGGATCAGCTTACGCCGATACATTAGAAAATGCTTTAGCTAAAGCTTATGTATATAATGCTAAATTAAACTACGAGCGCGCAGCTACGCGTATAGCAAATGATGATGTAACGATTGCGCGTGCTGGTTTTCTACCGCAAATTGATGGGATTGGGAACTATAATCGAAATAATGCTACAGGTTCTTATAAGAATTCTGGTTCCATAGAACTAAGAATAAATCAAAGATTGTTTGATTTTGTTACACAAAATGTGTTTTTATCAGCTCAAGTTAAAATGCAAGCACAGCGTGAATCTTTTCGTAATGCTGAACAAAATTTGTTTCTAGATGTTATAAAAGCGTATGCTAACGTATATCAAACGCGTCGTATTGCTGAGCTTCGTCGAGAAAATTTATTTGCTCAGGCACAAGCAGCGCGCTCTTTCGCTGTCTCTGAGTATAGTCTTGCACGTTCTGAAGCAAAATCAGCGGAAGCAATTTATCAGCAAGTTGTAGGAGATTATCCCGCAAAGTTGGAGTCTCCTTCAGGGGCAAAAGAATTGCCGGAGAGTCTTGATATTGGTTATCAAATTGCTGTTGTTACGCATCCAGCAATTCTTTACGCAAAATATTTGGTTGATGCTAGTTCATACAATGTAAAAGCAAAAGAGGGAGCAATGTTTCCTAAGCTTGATCTCTCTGCATCCATGTCCTATAATCGGGCTTATGGTATTCCTGGAGGAGATAGTGTTTCTCAATCAGTAGGGCTTTCATTAAGTGTTCCGATTTTTGAGGGTGGGCGCACTTCTGCACAGGTTCGCCAATCGAGGGAACAATTTGAACAGGCTCGTCTTCAGTTTGATTTGGCTCAAAGTGATGTAAAACAGGCACTCGCTTCTGCCTGGTTTCAATTGGAGGGCACGCGCGCATCTGTTGTAGCTTATCGCGAGAGTGTACGTGCTGCAGAAATTGCTCTCAAAGGTCGTATGCAAGAGAACCGTTTAGGGCAGGCAACGACGTTGGATGTTTTAAAGTCCCGCACTGAGTTGATTAATGCTCAGATTTCACTAGTAACTGCAGAACGAAATGCTATTATTGCGAGTTATACTGTTCAATCTTCTATTGGTAGACTAACGGCAAGTTATTTAGGATTGAAGGCTACTCAAGATACTCACTAAAAACATAAGAAAGAAGCGTTTTTTTGTGTTTAAGTAATCTTGGAATGCTATTTTCTGTTATCGAGGTAAATAAAAGTTGTGTGTGGTTTATCTTCAGTATGAAGAGATGTGTTAATTGTGTAATTATTTTGTTAAACTGATATAATGGTTTTTGTTTTTGCATTTTTGAGAGGTGTTTAGATATGGTACAAAGTTCGAGTGCATTGCGTGAGCCAAGTATGGATGAAATTTTAACATCTATTCGTGAAATAATCGAAGAAAATGCAATTCAGGCTGATCAGATTTCAAATAAAGTCGTTGTGACCAATTCTTCTTCTGAAAAGAGCTCAACAGTACCACTAGAAGGGCTTGATGAGGCAGCTTTATCTGTTGATGATGCAATAAAAACTTTAGCGGATCGTATTGGTATTTCCTCTGATGATGAGGATTTATCTTTTGCGCATATGAAAAATAATGCGGAAGTAGAAAATAATACAAAATATGGTACAGTTGGTTTGGATATGCAAAAGATGAAATTTTCCTCTGAAGAACAGATGTCTGTTCATAAAACAGGACAGGACGATACCCGTGGATCTCAGCAAGGGGATACGATTTCTGATTATGTAGGATCGTCTGCGCGTTTTGTTTCTTCTGCGGAGAAGATTGCGGAAGATATATTACGTCCAGCTATAGCGGAATGGTTACAGCGTGAATTACCCGTTGTTCTTGAGAGAATTTTGCGTGAAGAGATCGTTAAGATAATTAAAAAATTACCTTAAATGCTAGGTAGTTATTATTTTTAGCGGTCTGAATTTTATTTACCATGAAAAGCGATTTTTCAGTTTTGCAAGCTGTTTTAAGTAGGTAACTTATAAATCATGTGATTAAGTATTCAGTTATAAGTTGTACTTTTGGGGCGCGCTGTAACAGGTGGATAGAAAAATGCTAGAAAAAACCTATAACGCTGCTGCTGTAGAGTCACGTATTGCGAAGCAGTGGGAAACGCGTGGTGCTTTTAAAGCAGGAGCAGGTTCAAAATCATGCACAGAAGCTTTCTGTGTTATGCTTCCGCCACCAAATGTAACGGGCTCATTGCATATGGGGCATGCATTAAATGCAACAATTCAAGATATTATGGTGCGTTTTCAGCGGATGCATGGCAAAAATGTGTTATGGCAGCCTGGCATGGATCACGCAGGGATTGCAACGCAAATGGTGGTTGAGCGTCAACTTGCAGAGCGTCAGGAACCAACTCGTCAAGAAATGGGGCGAGAAAAATTTATTGAGCGTGTTTGGAAATGGCGCCATGAGGCTGGTAATGTCATTTCTAGTCAACTGCGGCGTCTTGGTGTTTCGTGTGATTGGTCGCGTGAGCGCTTTACAATGGATGAAGGTTTGTCAGAGGCTGTTCGTGAGGTTTTTGTTAGGCTTTATAAGCAAGGGTTAATATATAAGGACAAGCGTCTGGTTAATTGGGATCCAAAATTATTAACAGCTATCTCGGATCTTGAAGTTGAGTCAAAAGAAATTCAAGGTCATTTATGGCATTTTAGGTATCCGCTTGAAGGTAAAATTTTTGATCAAGATGATCCTACAACTTTTATAACAATTGCAACAACACGTCCTGAAACAATGCTTGGTGATACAGGAATCGCAGTTAATCCTAGAGATCATCGTTATAAAGATCTCATAGGTAAAAATGCTATTTTACCATTTGTGGGTCGTAAATTGTTGATTGTTGGTGATGATTATGCTGACCCTGAAGAGGGAAGCGGTGCTGTAAAAATCACGCCGGCACACGATTTTAATGATTTTGAAATTGGGAAAAAGAATAATTTACCTTTGATCAATATTTTTACGCAGAGAGCTAAAATCTTTTTGCGTGATAATGAAGCATTCTTTGATGGTTTGGTTGTGTCGGATCAATTAAAAGAGTTGGTAAAGAATGTAGATCAATCTGATCGTTTTGTTGCGCGAGATAGAATTGTTTCTCTTATGGAAGAAGGAGGGTATTTGGTAACAGTTGATGATCATTTGCATACTGTTCCTCATGGTGATCGAAGTGGGGTTCCCATTGAACCGCTTCTAACAGATCAATGGTATGTCAATGCTGCGGAATTAGCGAAGCCAGCGATAGAGGCTGTTCATCAGGGAAAGATGCATTTTGTTCCAGATAGTTGGAAAAAGACCTATTTCAATTGGATGGAAAATATTCAACCGTGGTGTATTTCTCGCCAATTATGGTGGGGACATCAGATTCCTGCTTGGTATGGTCCTGATGGTACGATTTTTGTTGAAAAAAATGAAGAAGAGGCATTAGCTTCAGCTTTGTCTTATTATGGCACAGAAGTTAAATTAACTCGTGATCAGGATGTTTTGGATACTTGGTTCTCATCAGCTCTTTGGCCTTTTTCGACTTTAGGTTGGCCTCATAAAACTAATGAATTAACGACATTTTACCCAACATCTTTATCGGTTACCGGATTTGATATTATTTTTTTCTGGGTTGCTCGTATGATGATGATGGGTATTCACTTTATGGGTGAGGTGCCTTTTCCAATCGTTTATGTTCACGCTCTTGTACGGGATGCGCATGGCGCGAAGATGTCAAAGTCTAAAGGAAACATTGTTGATCCATTAGAGCTCATTGATCAATATAGTGCAGATGCGTTGCGTTTTACCTTAGCGATTATGGCAGCGCAAGGTCGTGATGTAAAACTTGATCCTTCCCGTATTGCGGGTTACCGCAATTTTGCTACAAAATTGTGGAATGCGGCTCGATTTGCAGAAATTAATAACGTTAAGCATGATTTAGCGTTTAAGCCAGAACAAACAAAACTTGCATTTAACCGTTGGATTTTAACAGAATTATCTAAAACGGTTTCGATAGTAACTTCTAGTATTGAAAATTATAAATTTAATGAAGCTGCTAGCGCACTTTACCGATTTATTTGGAATGCATTATGTGATTGGTATCTTGAATTTCTTAAACCTATATTTCAGGGAGGAGATGAAGATTCTAAGAAAGAAGCACAAGCATGTACTGCTTGGGTGCTAGATGAGGTTTATAAGCTTCTCCATCCTTTCATGCCCCATATAACAGAAGAGTTGTGGTCGCTTACAGCAATGCCAGGTACGAAGCGTGAAGATATGTTGGCATTAACACAGTGGCCACAGATAATCTTTTCAGATGAAGAAGCTGCAGCTGATGTTAATTGGCTTATTGATGTTATTAGTGGTATTCGCTCTATTCGCTCTGAGATGAATATTCCAGCAGCTGCACTTGCGCCTCTTGTTATCATCACAGAAGGCGGGGAGGAAATACAGGAACGTGTACAACGTTATGAGGCTATTCTTAAGAGGCTAGCACGCGTTGAGACAATTTGTTTTTCTAATAAAATTCCAGAAGTATCAGCCCAAATTATTCTAGGAAAGGAAACTTTTTGTTTATTGTTGGGGCAGTTGATTGATTTAGATGCTGAACGTGCACGCTTGATAAAAGATATCAGTAAAATCGAGCAAGATATTGAAAAAATATCAATTAAATTAAACAATCCAAAATTTGTAGAAAATGCAAAACTAGAAATTGTTGAAAGTGAACGTAAAAGAATCCTAGAATTGCATGCTGCAAGAGAAAAGGCTTCTGTTGCTTTAGAGCGGCTGGCTTAGTTATTTTCTGATTCATTATTATATTATCGTAACAAATTTGAGATTTTTAATGCTTTATTTTTATCGTTGGAAAACATTTCAAATGTGTATGCAAAAATTCATGATTAGCACGTGACAGTGAGATGAAGTCAGGTATTTTGATAATAAAAATAATGGATGCTATAAGTGAACAATAGCTGTGAGGGTTTTTCTTAAAAAATGTTTTAAAGGAAGGGGATGAAAAAAATCTTGAGCAGGTAATGCAGTGATATTCGCCTGCAACCAAGAAAAAAAATTTCTTGCTCAGACTATGCCTGGAAATATGGTACTAAAAAAATAGCTCGTTGTTCAGAAAATTAATTTCAATTTACAATAAAGCCAGTACAGGAGACAAAAATTAGTTTCATTCTATCTATGAAAGGTAAATTTTTGCTATTGATGGCAAACTTAAAATAGAATGCGTGGCAAAAGTTGTTGGATAACTGATTATAAGAAAGCAGCTTGTTAGTTGTGTATTTGGGCGTAGAAATTTAGCCTTTTATTTATAGGGTCTGTAATATAGAGATAGCCCAAACACAACATCGCAATTTAATGACTGAGAATTTTTGATAAAAACTCTTGCGCACGCGGAGTTCTATTCTGTGGGTTAGAGAAAAACTCTTCAGATGAACAATCTTCGAGAATCGCCCCTTGATCCATAAAAATTATTCGCTTCGATACTTTCTGTGCAAAACTCATTTCATGAGTTACACAAATCATTGTCATGCCTTCCTCTGCTAAGCCCGTCATGACGTCTAATACTTCACTTACCATTTCAGGATCTAAAGCAGAAGTTGGCTCATCAAAAAGCATAACAAGCGGATCCATGGTTAAAGCACGAGCAATAGCAACGCGCTGTTGTTGACCTCCAGAAAGTTGACCAGGGTATTTATCTTTATGTTCAATAAGCCCAACACGTTCAAGATATAACAAGCCGCGCTCAAGTGCTTCTTTTTTGCTACGCTTTAAAACCTTAATTTGTGCAATTGTTAAATTTTCTGTGACGGATAAATGTGGAAAAAGTTCAAAATGTTGAAAAACCATCCCTACATGACTACGTAGTTTAGGTAAATTTGTTTCTTTTGAGTGCACTGGTATTCCATTAATCCAGATTTCACCTTTTTGAAAAGGTACCAGAGCGTTAATAGTTTTAATAAAGGTTGATTTACCTGATCCCGATGGTCCGCAAACAACTACAACCTCTCCCTTATCGATATTGGTGGTGCAGTTTTTAAGAATATTAACTTCGCCGTACCAGTTGGAAACATTTTTAATTTGGATCATATGAGTAGACATTTTTTTTCCTGTTAGCGGATAATGGATATTTTTTTCTGTAGATACAAAACTATCTGCGATAATGTAAAGCAAATGCCGAAGTAAAAAACGGCTGCTAAAATATAGGCTTCTGGTTTCACACCAAAATTGTTAGAAACAAGATCAAAGCCATTTAAGAGACTATTACCACTGATTGCATAGACAAGAGTTGTATCCTGAAAAAGGATAATAACCTGTGTTAAAAAGACTGGAAGCATATTTCTAAAAGCTTGGGGAAGAATCACAATATACATATTTTGCCAATATGTCATTCCAAGTGCGTGTCCTGCTTGTTTTTGCCCTTGCGAAATTGAGTGTATGCCGGCGCGCATAATTTCTGCAAAATAAGCAGCTTCAAATGCAGTAAAGGTAATGATTGCTGAATTATTGGCACCGATTGATGTGCCGATCAAGAAAGGCAAAAGCACAAAAAACCATAAAATAACCATGACAAGAGGTATTGAGCGCATGGCAGTTATGTAAATTGCAGCAAACCAGGAGAAAGGTTTAATAGAAGAAAGTCGCATCATTGCCAATAATACGCCGAAGATAAGTCCAAATATTGTTGCTACAAATGTTAGAAAAACACTAAAAAGCAGACCTGAAAGAATATAAGAACGGAATATTTCAAAAGTAAAAAATGAAAAATCAAAGCTTGAAAACTCAAAAGGAAAATAAGACCAAAAATTAGAGCTCATGAAATCTATCATATCAACGCTCCTGTGTCTTTAAATTAGGAATTTTAAGCATTTTCTCCATTATTGCCATCATAACAAATATGAACAATGATATGATAATATAGAGAATTGTAACTAACATGTAATTTTCATAAACATGACTTACTTCCTCAATCGTTTGATATTGAAATTGCATTAGTTCATGAATAGAAACGGCGAATGCTATAGATGAATTTTTTACTATACCCATTGCTTCTGAGGTAAGGGGTGGCAAGATAGTACGAATAGCACGCGGTATCATAATATAGCGATAACTTTGATAAGTAGTAAATCCTATTGCCATGGCTGCATAACGTTGTCCAGAAGGGATAGATTCAATTCCTGAGCGAACCTGTTCTGCGATACGTGCGGATGTAAAAAAACCTAAAGCACAGGTTATTAATATAATTGGTGAAAAATTCATTGCTGGTGGATAAATTTTAGGGACGACAAAGTACCATAAAAATACTTGTACCAGCAAAGGAATGTTACGCATAATTTCTACCCAGATTCCGCCTATAGCGCGAAATGTGTTATTGATTACGGAAGTATTAGGCAGAGTACGCACTGTTCCTATAACAACACCGACAAATACAGCTAATATTAATGAAGAAATAGAGAGTACAGCTGTATTTTTGAAGCCATCAAGAAGTGTATCCAAATAGGTATGACTTATACCAGATGTCCCAAGACATCCAGCTACTGGCATTTGAGTAAGATCATCTAAGCAAAGGAAAGAAAAGTCCATTAATCGATATTTCCTAAAGTTAGTCAGTCATCGCTTGAATTAGGATGAAAAAATTAATCATATTTACATATGCTAAACGTGTTGAAAAATTAACGCAGAAACAACCACACTTAAATCTCAGAGAATGTGGTTGTTCTTTTAAATTTTATAGGCTGTTTTCTGTATAATCTTCTTTAGGTTTATTGTTGGGATTTTCCCAAGCATGTCTTATTGATTCTGATAAAGGAAGACCTACAACAGTATTTGTAGGAGGGATTGGTTCCATAAACCATTTGTTGTATAACTTTTCAAGTGAACCGTCTTTAATTTGGCTTACGATACTATCATTGATTGCTTGTTCAAAATTTTTATCCTCTAATCGGAGCATACAAGCAATAGGTTCAACTGAAAGTACAGCATCAAGAATCATATAATCAGATGGATTTCTTGATCTAGAGATACTTCCAGCAAGAATTGAAGAGTCCATAATAAACGCGTCAGCACGGCCGGATTCTAATAACAAAAAGCTATCTGCATGATCTCTGCCATTAATGACTCTGAAGTTAATGTTTTTTGCACGTCCATTTTGACGAATAAGCTGAACAGCTGTTGTTCCGGTGGTCGTAGCGATTGTTTTTCCATTTAAATCTTGGATAGATTTAATGCCAGAGTCTTTTTTAACAGCAATTCGAACTTCTTCAACATAAGTTGTATAAGCAAATGCTACAGATCTCCCACGGGCAGTATCGTTTGTTGTAGAACCACACTCAAAATCATAAGTATTATTTTGCAACAGAGGAATTCGATTTTGTGATGTGATAGGAAGATAACGAATTCTGATTGGTTTTCCAATTTTTTTTGAAATGTCATTAATAATGTTTTCTGCCATTTCTGTATGAAATCCTGTATATCTACCATTACCAAGTGCATAAGCTAAACCGGAAGATTCGCGAACACCTAAAGTGATTCTTCCTGTTTGTTTAATTCTCTCAAGTGTATCATTTTGAGCGTGCGCGACACTCACTATCAACCCAATGATGGCTGTTGTAATCAATACTGATAGTGATCTCCTCATTACTTCCTCCGGTTATTTTATTTTTTGCTATTGCCTTTATGATATTCTTTCGCACGCTATGTAGCATGTTTTTATTTGAGGTGGGATATTTTTTTACTTATTCCCGTGAAACAAACATTACATCTGTAAGTTATAATCGAGTTCGATCCAAACAGGCGTGTGATCTGAGGGGTTTTTATAGCCTCTCACCTCTGTTTGGCTGTAAGCGCAGATAAGCTGATCAATAGCTTCTGATGATAATAAGAAGTGATCAATACGAATGCCATTATTTTTAAACCATGCACCAGCTTGAAAATTCCAGAAACTGAAAGAGGGATCCTCTGTAACACTGCGTAAAGCATCATAAAAACCTAAATGAATGATGCGTTGAAATGCTTGTCTTGTTTGAAGAAGAAATAAAGCATCATGTTTCCATTCTTGAGGATTTTTTGCGTCTGATAAAGTTGGAATAACGTTATAATCACCTGCTAAAATGAGAGGCTCTTCGTATGTAAGTAATGATTTTGCATGTGTATATAGTCTTTCCATCCATTCCATTTTATAAAGATATTTTTCACTATTGATGGGGTTTCCATTTGGAAGATAAACAGAAGCTATACGGATAGCTCCTTTGTTTGTTGAGTAAACAGCTTCAATATAACGCGCTTGTTCATCATTATTATTGCCTGGCAAATGAGTGATAATTTCATCAGGTCTTTTTTTAGAAAGAATTGCGACGCCATTGAATTTTTTTTGACCGTGTGTTTCTATGTGATAACCAAGGCTTTCAATTGTATCGCGTGGAAAATTTTCATCAATCGTTTTAGTTTCTTGTAAGCAGACTATATCGGGTTGATTTTGCTGTAGCCACTTACAAAGTGTTTCATGTCGTGCTTTTATTCCAGCAATATTCCATGTTGCAATTCTCATAATATTAGCTTTAAGCGTCATGTGTGCAATTGGCAAGTATTATGTAGAAGTGATACAATCACTCCCAACATATTGTAGCTGTTCTTCGTATACAGAATTATTACAGCCGATGGTAGCGGCTTAAAAGCTAAATTTATATATGTTGCAATATCACTTTATTTTTATTTTAATAAACTTTCTATTGTTTGGCACTTGACGGATGTATATGTTCTCGCTATTAGAAACCGTCATAACCGATGTGAGAGTCACTAATGTTTAAGCATTAGTTTTAAATTCGCCTCAGATGAGGTTTATGAAAGTTTAGAAAAATGCTAGTGTAAGAGGCTTTTGCCTCCTCTGCCTGTGATCGGGTGAGCTGTTAATCAGTCCTACCCGATTTTTTGCATCGGTTAAGCATTTATTCCAGTTGTGCTGGGGTGAATTGGACGTGAAGAGGCCCAAGTTGGGCGAGACGAATGAAGATTGTAAAAAGGAAGGTTGTATGCCTACCGTAAACCAGTTAATTCGCAAACCGCGTGTAGTTCCGGTTAAGCGTAATAAGGTTCCTGCCCTTCAGGCAAATCCACAGAAACGTGGTGTTTGCACCCGTGTATATACGACAACACCGAAGAAGCCGAATTCTGCCCTTCGTAAAGTTGCTAAAGTTCGTTTAACAAACGGATTTGAGGTGATTGGTTATATTCCTGGTGAGGGACATAACCTTCAAGAGCACTCTGTTGTGGTGATTCGTGGTGGTCGTGTGAAGGATTTGCCAGGGGTCCGTTATCACATTATTCGTGGTTTGCTTGATACGCAAGGTGTTAAAAATCGTAAACAGCGCCGTTCGAAGTATGGCGCAAAGCGTCCGAAATAAATTGAGAGATAGAGCCTGAGAGATAGAACCAATGTCCCGTCGTCATAGAGCAGAAAAGCGTGAAATTAATCCGGATCCTAAATTTGGTGATGTGGTTATTACAAAATTTATGAATGCCATTATGTTTGATGGTAAAAAGTCGGTTGCTGAACGTATTGTTTACGGTGCACTTGATGTGGTGGAAGGGAAAGTGAAAACGGATCCAGTAGCGTTGTTTCATCAGGCGTTAGAAAATGTTGCTCCTCATATTGAGGTTCGTTCACGTCGTGTTGGTGGTGCTACTTATCAGGTTCCGGTAGATGTTCGTCCGGATCGTCGTCAGGCACTTGCTATCCGTTGGTTAATTAAAGCAGCGCGTGGGCGCAATGAGACGGCGATGATTGATCGTCTTTCTGGTGAATTGGTGGATGCAGCGAATAATCGTGGTACTGCAGTGAAGAAGCGTGAAGATGTTCACCGTATGGCTGAAGCTAATCGTGCATTTTCGCATTATCGTTGGTAGGTGTATTTTAAAGATCTAAGGCAGATAGAATGGCTCGCGAATATAAAATCGAAGACTACCGTAATTTTGGTATTATGGCGCATATTGATGCTGGTAAAACCACAATGACTGAGCGCATTTTGTTCTATACGGGTAAAAATCATAAAATCGGTGAGACGCATGATGGTGCTTCTACGATGGATTGGATGGAGCAAGAGCAGGAGCGTGGTATCACGATTACATCTGCTGCAACGACAACCTTTTGGAAGGGGCGTGATGGTCGAAAGCGGCGTTTTAATATTATTGATACGCCTGGGCACGTTGATTTTACAATTGAGGTTGAGCGTTCTTTGCGTGTTCTTGATGGTGCAATAGCGTTGTTAGATGCTAACGCTGGTGTGGAACCTCAAACGGAAACTGTTTGGCGGCAGGCTGAAAAATATCATGTGCCGCGCATGGTTTTTGTTAATAAGATGGATAAAATTGGAGCTGATTTCTATCGTAGTGTAGAAATGGTTGGTTCGCGATTGGGTGCTAAGGCGCTTGTTGTGCAGTTGCCGATTGGTTCCGAAAATGATTTTCAGGGTGTTATTGATCTTGTTGAAATGAAGGCGTTAACCTGGGATGGCTCCATTGGTGCATCGGCAATAGTATCTGAAATTCCAGCTGAATTAAAAGAAAAAGCAGAAGAATATCGTGAAAAGCTGATTGAGATGGCGGTTGAAGTTGATGAGGCTGCGACAGAGGCTTATTTAGAAGGTATTATGCCAACCAATGAGCAGCTTGAGGCTCTTATTCGTAAGGGAACGATAGAAGTTCAATTTCATCCAGTTCTTTGTGGTACGGCTTTTAAAAACAAAGGGGTTCAGCCACTTTTGGATGCTGTTGTTTCTTATCTTCCTTCACCAGTTGATATTCCAGCTATTGGTGGTATTGATGTTAAGACTGAAGCTGAGACAGTGCGTGAATCTTCGGATAATGCTCCACTTTCTATGCTTGCTTTCAAAATTATGAATGATCCATTTGTTGGTTCGTTGACTTTTTGTCGCATTTATTCTGGTAAAGTTCAAAAAGGTATTTCTCTTGAAAATACTGTAAAAGGAAAAAGAGAGCGTTTGGGGCGTATGCTTCAAATGCATTCAAATTCTCGTGAAGATATTGAAGAAGCGTTTGCAGGTGACATTGTTGCTCTTGCTGGGCTTAAGGAAACGACAACAGGTGACACTCTTTGTGATCCGTTGAAACCTGTTATTTTAGAACGAATGGAGTTTCCGGAACCTGTTATAGAAATTGCAATTGAGCCAAAAACAAAGGCAGACCAAGAAAAAATGGGTATTGCGCTTAATCGGTTGGCGGCAGAAGATCCCTCATTTCGTGTTAAGTCAGATGAAGAATCTGGTCAAACGATCATTGCTGGAATGGGTGAGCTTCATCTTGATATTATTGTCGATCGTATGCGGCGTGAATTTAAAGTTGAAGCTAATGTGGGGCAGCCTCAAGTTGCTTATCGTGAATCGATTACGAAAGTTGCTGAAATTGACTATACTCACAAAAAGCAATCTGGTGGTTCTGGACAGTTTGCTCGTGTGAAGATTGTTTTTGAACCTCATGATGGTGATGATTTTGTGTTTGAGTCAAAGATTGTTGGTGGTGCTGTTCCTAAAGAGTATATTCCAGGTGTTCAAAAGGGAATTGAAAGCGTTATGGGATCAGGTCCTCTTGCAGGCTTCCCTATGCTTGGTGTAAAAGCTACTCTTATTGATGGTGGCTATCATGATGTTGATTCTTCTGTTTTGGCTTTTGAAATTGCTGCACGTGCAGCATTTCGAGAAGGAGCAAAAAAAGCTGGTGCACAGCTTCTTGAGCCAATTATGAAGGTAGAGGTTGTTACGCCTGAAGATTATGTTGGTGATGTGATTGGTGATTTGAACTCTCGTCGGGGACAGATTTCTGGTACTGAAGCTCGTGGTATTGCTACAGTAGTGAATGCAATGGTTCCTTTGGCAAATATGTTCGGTTATGTAAATACGCTTCGCTCAATGAGTCAGGGGCGTGCTCAATATACAATGCAGTTTAGTCACTATGAACCTGTTCCTTCGGTTGTAGCTCAGGAGATTCAAAAGAAATACGCGTGATTTTTGGGTTGCGCATTAACTTTAAACTTAGTCCTTGGTTGGGATAAAAATATGGAGAGCTCAAATGGCAAAGAGCAAATTTGAACGTACGAAGCCGCATGTTAATATTGGCACGATTGGTCACGTTGACCATGGTAAGACGTCATTGACAGCAGCGATTACGAAGTATTTTGGTGAATTTAAAGCCTATGACCAAATTGATGCGGCCCCTGAAGAGCGGGCGCGTGGGATTACCATTTCTACTGCACATGTTGAATATGAAACAGATCAGCGTCACTATGCGCATGTTGATTGTCCTGGGCATGCAGACTATGTGAAGAATATGATCACAGGGGCAGCGCAAATGGATGGTGCTATTCTGGTGGTTTCTGCGGCAGATGGTCCAATGCCTCAGACCCGTGAGCATATTTTGTTAGCGCGTCAGGTTGGTGTTCCTGCGATTGTTGTTTTTTTGAATAAAGTTGATCAGGTTGATGATGCTGAGCTTTTGGAACTTGTTGAGCTTGAGGTTCGGGAGCTTCTTTCAAAATATGATTTTCCAGGGGATGATATACCGATTGTTAAGGGGTCAGCATTAGCTGCTCTTGAAGATTCGGATAAAAGCATAGGAGAGGATGCTGTTCGTCTTTTAATGAGTGAGGTTGATAGATATATACCGACCCCTGAGCGTCCAGTTGATCAATCATTTTTGATGCCGATAGAGGATGTGTTTTCGATTTCAGGGCGTGGAACGGTTGTAACCGGTCGTGTTGAGCGTGGAGTTGTTAAAGTTGGTGAAGAAATTGAGATTGTAGGGATACGTCCAACGTCTAAGACGACGGTTACTGGTGTTGAGATGTTTCGCAAGCTTTTGGATCAAGGTCAAGCCGGTGATAATATTGGTGCATTGCTTCGTGGTATTGACCGTGAGGGGATTGAGCGTGGTCAGGTTTTAGCGAAACCTGGTTCCGTGACTCCGCATACCAAATTTAAAGCGGAAGCTTATATTTTGACGAAAGACGAAGGGGGACGTCATACGCCGTTTTTTACGAATTATCGTCCTCAGTTTTATTTTCGTACGACAGATGTGACAGGGATTGTTACGCTTCCTGAAGGAACAGAAATGGTTATGCCTGGTGATAATGTTGCGATGGATGTATCTTTGATTGTTCCTATTGCCATGGAAGAGAAGCTTCGTTTTGCGATCCGTGAAGGGGGGCGTACTGTTGGGGCTGGTATCGTTTCTAAAATCATCGAGTAATTAGAATAATTGTTTAGGAGCGCCTTTATTTTTTTTAAGGCATTTCGCATAACAGGGAAATGAAGAGCATGAATGGTCAGAATATCCGCATTCGCTTAGAAGCGTTTGATCATCGGATTCTTGACGTGTCAACACAAGAGATTGTGTCGACCGCCAAGCGTACTGGCGCCAATGTCCGTGGTCCTATTCCGCTTCCAACGCGGATTGAGAAGTTTACGGTCAATCGTGGGCCACATATTGATAAGAAGAGTCGTGAGCAATTTGAGATGCGCACTCATAAGCGTCTTCTTGATATCATTGATCCAACGCCGCAAACGGTAGATGCACTAATGAAGCTCGATCTTTCTGCTGGTGTAAATGTTGAAATCAAGCTCTGAGGTTTGAGAACAGAAGGAACAAACCCGATGCGTTCAGGTGTAATAACACAGAAGTTGGGCATGACCAGTATCTATAATGACACTGGTGAAAGAGTGCCCGTAACAGTGCTTCGTTTAGAGAATTGTCAGGTTATTGCTCAGCGTACAGTTGAAAAGAATGGTTATACTGCTGTTCAATTAGGTGTAGGGCTTGCAAAATTTGAAAAAACCTCAAAAGCTCTTCGTGGGCACTTTTCTAAGGCTTTAGTTGAACCTAAGGCTAAAATAGTGGAATTCCGTGTTAGTTCCGATAATCTTCTTGATGTCGGTACTGAGATTACGGTAGAGCATTTTGTTCCTGGGCAAAGAGTCGATGTAACAGGAACGAGTATAGGTAAGGGTTTTGCCGGCGTTATGAAACGGCATAATTTTGGTGGGCATCGTGCTTCACATGGTAATTCAATTACACATCGTGCTCATGGTTCGACAGGTCAGTGTCAGGATCCAGGTAAGGTGTTTAAAGGTAAAAAAATGGCTGGCCATATGGGGCAGGTGCGTGTAACAACACAAAATGTTGAAGTTGTTTCTATAGATGTTGATCGCGGTTTAATTTTGGTGCGTGGTGCTGTTTCTGGTTCTAAGGGGGCTTGGGTTTTAGTTCGGGATGCCGTAAAAAAGCGTCTTCCTGATAATGCTCCAAGACCTGCTGGTGTTCGCAGTCCTGCTAATGTGAAAGTGAAGCCGGCGACTCCAATAGCAGAAGTCTCTGTAGCTGAGGGAGTCGAATAATGGATCTTATAATTAAAACTCTTGATGGTAAAAAAACTGGTGAACTAAGTGTTTCCGAGCATGTTTTCGGTCTTGTTCCGCGAGAAGATATTTTGCAGCGTGTTGTTCGTTGGCAGCTTGCACGTCGTCAAAAGGGAACGCATAAGGTACAGGGGCGTTCTGATATATCCCGAACTGGGGCAAAAATGTATAAGCAAAAAGGAACAGGGCGTGCTCGGCATTCATCTGCTCGTGCTCCACAGTTTCGAGGTGGTGGTAAGGCACATGGTCCAGTAATACGTAGTCATGCTCATGGCCTTCCTAAAAAAAGTCGTGCACTTGGGTTACGTTTAGCTCTGTCAGCGAAGTTTAAGGCAAATGACTTAATTGTAATTGATGAGTTTAATCTCCAAGATCCTAAAACAAAAGTACTTGCTACGAATTTTTCTAAACTTGGTTTTAATAATGCCTTATTGATTGGTGGCAAAGAGATTGATGTGAATTTCTTTCGCGCAGCATCTAATATTCCTAATATTGATGTTTTGCCTATTCAAGGAATTAATGTTTATGATATTCTACGTCGCAGCAAGCTTGTTTTATCAAAAAAAGCTGTTGAAGCCCTTGAGGAGCGTTTCAAATGACGAATCTTCGCCATTATGATGTAATTGTCAGTCCAGTTATCAGTGAAAAATCAACTATGATTTCTGAATATGATCAGGTTGTCTTTAATGTTGCATTAAAAGCGACAAAACCGCAGATTAAGGCTGCTATTGAAGCGCTTTTTGGTGTTAAAGTCAAAGCGGTTAATACGATAACTCGTAAAGGTAAAATGAAGCGCTTTAAAGGCATTGTTGGTCGGCAAAGTAATATAAAAAAGGCGATTGTGACGCTAGTTAAAGGTCAATTAATTGATCTTTCTACAGGTCTTTAGGGAGACTCGGAAACATGGCACTTAAGCACTTTAATCCAACTACGTCTGGGCAGCGACAACTTGTAATTGTGGATCGCTCTGGTCTCTATAAGGGTAAACCTGTAAAAACGCTGACAGAAGGTTTGTTATCAAAAGGTGGGCGTAATAATTCCGGTAAAATTACTGCTCGTTTTCAAGGGGGGAGACATAAGCGTAGTTATCGATTTATTGATTTTAAGCGTCTCAAACTTGATGTATCTGCAAAGGTTGAGCGTTTGGAATATGATCCAAATCGTACAGCGTTCATTGCATTAATTCGTTATGAAGATGGACAATTGAGTTATATTCTCGCGCCGCAACGTCTTGATGTTGGTGATACTGTTGTTGCTGGTTTAAGTGTTGATGTTAAGCCTGGTAATGCGATGCCTCTTGGTAATATGCCGGTAGGTGCAATAGTTCACAATGTTGAAATGAAACCTGGAAAAGGTGGTCAGATTGCGCGTTCAGCAGGGGCTTATGCACAATTAGTTGGACGAGATCAAGGAATGGCTATTCTTCGGCTCAATTCTGGAGAACAGCGTTTAGTTTCTAGTAATTGTTTTGCGACTGTTGGTGCTGTTTCAAATCCTGATCATGGAAATATTAATGATGGCAAGGCTGGTCGTTCACGTTGGCGTGGGAAGCGTCCACATGTTCGTGGTGTTGCTATGAACCCGGTTGATCATCCACATGGTGGTGGTGAAGGTCGTACGTCGGGTGGTCGTCATCCAGTGTCTCCTTGGGGTAAGCCTACGAAAGGTAAGCGTACACGCTCCAATAAAGCCACTGATAAGTTTATTATGCGCTCGCGTCATCAGCGCAAAAAATAAGAGAGGTAGTCTAAAGTGGTTCGCTCAGTTTGGAAAGGTCCGTTTGTTGACGGCTATCTTCTTGGAAAAGCAGAGAAGGTCCGTGCAAGTGGGCGTAACGAAGTTATTAAAATTTGGAGTCGTCGCTCTACTATTTTGCCGCAATTTGTTGGTTTGACTTTTGGCGTCCACAACGGCAATAAGCATATTCCTGTTTTTGTTTCTGAAGAAATGGTTGGGCATAAATTTGGTGAGTTTGCTCCTACTCGGACCTATTATGGACATGGTGCAGATAAAAAGGCGAAGAGGAAGTAATAATGGGTAAAGCTAAGGTTCTGCGCCAGCTTAAAGATAATGAAGCGAAAGCTGTTACTCGGATGATTCGTGTTAGTCCGCAAAAGCTCAATTTGGTCGCTGCAATGATTCGTGGTAAGAAAGTTGATGTAGCGCTAGCTGATTTGATGTTTTCGCGTAAGCGTATTGCACAAACAGTCAAGAAAACTCTTGAGTCAGCGATTGCAAATGCAGAAAATAATCATGATCTCGATATTGATTCGTTAATCGTTTCAGAAGCACATGTTGGTAAATCAATTGTGATGAAGCGTTTTCATGTTCGTGGTCGTGGGCGTGCTAGTCGAATTGAACGTCCATTCTCGCATCTTACTGTTATTGTTCGTGAAGTTATTGAAAAAGGGGAGGCTGCATAATGGGTCAGAAAATTAATCCAATAGGGCTTCGTCTCGGAGTTAATCAGACTTGGAGTTCACGCTGGTATGCCGATAGTGGTGAATATGGGCGTCTCTTGCATGAAGATTTAAAAATTCGTTCATACGTAATGGAAGAATTGAAACAGGCAGCTATTTCTAAGGTTATTATTGAACGCCCTCATAAGAAGTGTCGTGTAACTATTCATTCTGCGCGTCCTGGTCTTATCATTGGTAAAAAGGGTGCTGATATTGAGAAGCTCCGTCATCAGCTTTCGGAAATGACAAATGCTGAAACTTCGCTCAATATCGTTGAAATTCGTAAACCAGAAATTGATGCGACAATCATTGCGCAATCAGTTGCTCAGCAGCTTGAACGCCGTGTTGCTTTCCGACGTGCTATGAAGCGTGCTGTTCAATCAGCTATGCGTCTTGGAGCCGAAGGTATTCGTATTAACTGTTCTGGTCGTCTTGGTGGTGCTGAAATTGCTCGTATGGAATGGTACCGCGAAGGTCGTGTACCACTTCATACTTTGCGTGCTGATGTTGATTACAGCACAGCAGAGGCTAGGACTGCTTATGGTGTTTGTGGTGTTAAAGTTTGGGTCTTTAAGGGTGAAATCCTTGAGCATGATCCAATGGCTTCGGAGCATCGTGCTACGAGGAATGATAATTCAAGTTCTTCATTGAACCGCCGCCGTGAAAGTGTTTAATTTTTATGATTAAAAAAGGATTTGGAGTAAAGAGCAATGTTGCAGCCAAAGCGCACAAAGTTCCGTAAGCAATTCAAAGGTCGTATTCACGGTGCTTCGAAAGGTGGTACGGATTTGAATTTTGGTGCTTACGGCCTGAAGGTTGTCGAGCCAGAGCGTATTACTGCGCGTCAAATTGAAGCAGCTCGTCGTGCAATTACACGTTACATGAAGCGTTCTGGTCGTGTATGGATACGTGTTTTCCCAGATCTTCCCGTTACATCTAAACCAACTGAAGTTCGTATGGGTAAAGGTAAGGGAAGTGTTGACTATTGGGCAGCACGTGTTGCGCCTGGGCGTATTATGTTTGAGCTTGATGGTGTTCCTGAAGATGTTGCGCGTGAAGCTCTTAGGTTGGGTGCTGCAAAGCTACCTATTAAGACTCGTTTCATTCAGCGTATTGTTGAGTAAAGAGGTTAAACGATGAAAGCCAAAGAATTACGAGCACAAACGCTCGATCAAATAAAGGATGGATTGGCTAGCTTAAAGAAAGAGCAGTTTAATCTGCGATTTCAAAAGGCAACAGGGCAGTTAGAAAAAACTGCACGTGTTAAGCAAGTTCGCCGTGATATTGCACGTATTAAAACTTTTTTTCGTCAAAAGATGGATGAAAGCAAAGCTTAAGGAAATAAGAGATGCCTAAACGCATTTTGCAAGGCGTTGTCGTTAGCGACAAAAGTGATAAGACTATTATTGTTAAGGTGGAGCGCCGTTATTCTCATCCGCTCCTTCAGAAGACAGTTCGGCAGTCTAAGAAGTACAAGGCGCATGATGAGAACAATCAATTCAAAATTGGAGATCAGGTTTCTATTCAGGAATCTAGGCCAATTTCGAAAGATAAGCGTTGGATTGTTGTTAAAGACAGTGTAGTGTGTTAAATAAACTGTTTAATTGGTTTAAAATTTATCATTGATTTTATTTCTATTGGTAAATTTTTCTAGCAATAACTACGCTGTCATTTGGCGGGCAAATCCAGGTATGTTAACAGCATGACTGGATGTGGATATTAAGAAGAGGTGGCCAGTTATGATTCAGATGCAAACAAACCTCGACGTTGCAGATAATTCTGGTGCGCGTCGTGTCATGTGCATCAAGGTGCTAGGCGGTTCAAAGCGGAAATATGCTTCGGTCGGCGACATTATTGTCGTTTCGGTTAAAGATGTTATTCCTCGTGGCCGCGTAAAAAAGGGTGACGTGATGAAGGCTGTGGTGGTTCGTACCGCTAAAGATATTCGTCGCGCAGATGGTAGTGTGATTCGTTTTGATAGGAATGCTGCTGTTCTAGTTGATAACAAAAAAGAGCCGATCGGTACACGTATCTTTGGACCAGTTCCTCGCGAACTCCGTGGTAAAAACCATATGAAGATCGTTTCACTCGCTCCTGAAGTATTATAGGAGGCGAATATCATGAAGAAGATTCGAAAAGGTGATAGAGTTGTTATTTTATCTGGTAATGATAAAGGGCGTAGCGGTGAGGTTATAAAAGTGAATCCAGGAGAGAGTAAAGCTCTTGTTCGTGGAATTAATATGGTTAAACGTCATCAGCGCCAAACACAAAAGCAAGAAGCTGGAATTATTTCTAAAGAAGCTCCTATTCATTTATCTAATTTGGCGATTGCTGATCCTAAAGATGGTAAGCCTACACGTGTGGGCTTTCGTATGAATGCAGATGGTGGTAAGGTTCGTTTTGCCAAGCGTTCAGGAGAATTGATTGATGGCTGAAGAAAAACAAAAGCCGCGCATGAAAGTGCATTATGTTGGAGTCATTCGTAAAATACTTCAGGAGAAATTTCATTATAAAAATGAAATGCAGATTCCGCGCGTTGATAAAATTGTGATCAACATGGGAATTGGTGAGGCAACTTCCGATTCCAAAAAACCATCTATTGCAGCTGGAGATTTGTCATTAATAACAGGTCAAAAGGCTGTTGTGACTTATGCAAGTAGCTCTATTGCAGGCTTTAAAGTTCGTGAAGGAATGCCACTTGGAGCTAAAGTTACCTTACGTAAGGATCGTATGTTTGAGTTTTTGGATCGTCTTGTCACGATTGCACTTCCACGGGTTCGTGATTTTCGTGGTCTAAATCCAAAAAGCTTTGATGGTCGTGGCAATTTTGCTATGGGTATTAAAGAGCACATTGTATTTCCAGAGATTAACTATGATAAAGTTGATCAAATTTGGGGCATGGATATTATCGTTTGTACGACAGCAAAGACGGATGATGAGGCGCGTGAATTATTGCGTGCATTTAATTTTCCGTTTCGTTCGTAACGGCAAATGTAGCGAGGTAAAGTTATGGCTAAAGTAAGTGCCGTTGAGAAGAATAAGCGTCGCGAAATGATGGCGAAGCGTTATGCTGCGCGTCGTGCGCGTTTGAAAGCGATTGTGATGGATCAGAAGGTTTCGCTTGAAGAGCGATTTAAAGCTTCTATTCAATTGGCGGAATTGCCACGTAATTCTGCAAGGGTTCGTGTTCGTAATCGTTGTGAGGTTACTGGTCGTCCACGGGCTTATTATCGTAAATTACAAATGTCACGTATTGCATTGCGTGAACTTGGTTCTCTGGGGCATATTCCCGGTGTTGTTAAGTCTAGTTGGTAAGAGGAAGTTACAAAATGTCTATGTCAGATCCTCTTGGTGATATGTTAACACGTATTCGTAATGCTATTAGTCGAAAAAAGAGCAAGGTGGTTACTCCTGCTTCTAAGCTTCGTGCTCGGGTTCTTGATGTTCTTAAGTTAGAAGGTTACATCTGCGGCTATAATCAGATTGATTCTGGTAACGGAAAATTTGAATTTGAAATTGAGTTAAAATATTTTGAAAATTCTTCTGTTATTCGTACAATTTCACGTATTTCGAAGCCTGGTCGTCGTGTATATGTCTCTACTAAGTCTATTCTTCAAGTAGCAAATGGTCTTGGTATTTCGATTTTGTCGACTCCTAAAGGAGTGATGACGGATCATGAAGCGCGTGAGCAGAATGTTGGTGGAGAGCTTCTCTGTCGTGTTTTCTGATCGATTGTAAAAAAACAGAAGAAAAGCAGGTTAAAACAATGTCTCGTATTGGAAAAAAGCCCATTCCGGTTCCTTCTGGAGTCACTGCTTCTATTGAGGGTCAGCTCATTAAGGCAAAAGGTCCCAAAGGTGAACTGAGCTACATCGTGAATGATGAGGTTTTGGTTAAACTTGAGGATAATATTGTATCGGTTACACCGCGTGATCAATCAAAAGATGCTCGTTCTAAATGGGGTATGTCACACTCAATGATTAGAAATATTTTTTGTGGTGTGAAAGATGGATTTGAAAAGAAGCTTGAAATAAGCGGTGTTGGTTATCGTGCTGCTTTGCAGGGTAAGAATATTCAGTTGTCTCTAGGTTTCTCTCACGATGTTGTTTATAAAGTACCGTCTGATGTGTCTGTGGCAGTTCCTAAACCAACAGAAATTGTCGTTTCTGGAATTGATAAGCAGAAAGTTGGGCAAATTGCAGCGGAAATTCGTGGATATCGCGGGCCTGAGCCTTATAAAGGAAAAGGTATTAAATATGTGGATGAGAGTTTAGTCCGTAAAGAAGGTAAAAAGAAATAGGGATTTCGCATTATGGTTTCATCTAAAGAGATTATTCAGCATCGTGCAAAGCGCGTTCGTCGTCAAATTAAAGCCGCTGCTAATGGTCGTCCGCGGCTTAGTGTTTACCGTTCGAATCAGAATATTTATGCTCAAATTATTGACGATGTGCGTGGGTGTACACTTGCTTCTGCATGTACTCTTGAAGAGGGAATGAAAAAATCTTTAAGAAGTGGTTCTGATAAAAAGGCTGCTTTCGCTGTTGGTAAATTAATTGCTGAGCGCGCAAAAAAATCTGGTATTAATGAAGTTGTTTTCGACCGTGGGGCTTATGTTTACCATGGTAGGGTGAAAGCTTTGGCTGAAGCTGCTCGTGAAGGCGGTTTGAGTTTTTAGGGTATTCTTAGAGCTCTAGGTAAGGAGATATTTGGGGTATTTCGTGTGAGTTCCTCTAGTTTTTATTGGAACTTTGTTGGCGTGCTTCCGGAAAAAAAGAAGGAATGAGGAATGGCACAGAAAGAACGCAGTGATCACAATGATAGCGATGAACGTCGAAATGAAAGCGGCGGTGAATTTATTGATAAGCTTGTTCACATTAATCGTGTTGCCAAGGTTGTGAAAGGTGGTCGACGTTTTGGTTTTGCTGCTCTTGTTGTTGTTGGAGACCAAAAAGGGCGTGTTGGCTTTGGTCATGGTAAAGCCCGTGAAGTTCCTGAGGCAATTCGTAAAGCTACAGAATCTGCAAAGCGTGAAATGATTTATGTTCCACTTCGGTCTGGGCGTACATTGCATCATGATGTTGAAGGTCGTCATGGAGCTGGTCGTGTCTTATTGCGTTCAGCTTCTGCAGGTACGGGTATTATTGCAGGTGGTTCAATGCGTGCTATTTTTGAAACTCTTGGTATGCAAGATGTTGTTGCAAAATCATTAGGATCATCGAATCCTTATAATATGGTGCGTGCGACTTTTGATGCATTGAAGCGTCAGATGCATCCTAGGGATATTGCCGCACAGCGTGGTATTAAATATTCTACTTTGCAAGCACGTCGTCAGTATATAGTTGGTATGGAAGAGTAATTTTTGAGGCTGATTAGAAGAGGAATTGAAAAATGGTTCAAAAAAAGTCTCAAGTTAGCAAAATTATAACGGTAGAACAGATTGGAAGTCCAATTCGGAAACCGAAGATTCAGCGTTTAGCGTTGAAGGGGCTTGGGTTGAATAAAATGCATCATCGTCGTGTTTTAGAGGATACGCTTTGTGTACGGGGTATGATTGCTAAAGTTCGGCATCTTGTTCATGTTGTAAGTGAAAATTAAAAATTAAAGATTGCAGGAGTGTAGGATATGAAGCTCAATGAACTGCGTGATCATGAAGGGGCAACAAAAAATCGCAAGCGTATTGGACGTGGCATTGGTTCAGGTACTGGTAAAACTGGCGGTTGTGGTGTTAAAGGGCAAAAATCGCGTTCAGGTGTATCTCTGAATGGGTTTGAAGGTGGGCAAATGCCTATTTATCGTCGTTTGCCAAAGCGTGGATTTAAAAATTTATTTGCTAAGACTTATAATGAAGTTTCATTAGGTCGTATTCAATTGGCGGTTGATGCAGGAAAATTGAATATTGAAAAATCAGTTGATGTTGCTGCGCTAAAAGATGCAGGTATTATTCGCCGTTTTAAAAATGGCGTTCGTCTTCTCTCCGATGGTGAATTAAAGTCCAAAATTGTATTTAATATTTCTGGTGCTTCTAAGGTTGCTCGTACTAAGATTGAAAAGGTAGGTGGTCAGATTAATGTTCCTGAATCTATTTGATAATTTTTAAATGCTGTTATGGATTTTAGTCTAAAGGGTGTGTTTTGCATTGGTTCGTTTATGACAGTGCGAATTTTAGGGTTATGCTCATATAGGTAGGGAATTGGGGTATAAACTGGAGAAATTCTATGGCATCAGCTGCAGAGCAACTTGCTTCCAACATAAATTTCAGTACTTTTTCACGTGCGACTGAATTAAAGAAACGCATTTGGTTTACTCTAGCTGCGCTTCTTGTTTATCGTTTTGGTACTTATATTTCTATTCCTGGTGTTAATATTGATACTTTACGGCAAACGTTTGAACATCATGCCTCTGGTATGCTTGGATTAGTCAATATGTTTGCTGGAGGAGCTGTTGGTCGTATGGCAATTTTTGCTCTGGGTATTATGCCATATATATCAGCGTCGATTATTGTGCAGTTATTAACTTCGATTGTTCCCTCATTGGAATCTCTTAAAAAAGAAGGTGAGTTAGGTCGTAAGATCATCAATCAGTATACACGTTATGTTACAGTGATATTAGCGCTTGTACAAGCTTTTGGTGTTGCGGTTGCTCTTGAAACTGGTATAGGAACAGGGCTTCAAATTGTTGTAGAGCCGGGTCTTATGTTTCGTTTTTCTGCTGTTATTACGCTTGTTGGCGGAACAATGTTTTTGATGTGGCTTGGTGAACAGATTACATCACGTGGTGTTGGTAACGGGATTTCTCTTATTATTTTTACAGGTATTGTAGCTAATTTTCCTTCTACTTTTGCCCAGCTTTTGACGGCTCATAGTCAAGCTGATTTATCAACTTTTTTATTAATAGGGATTATTATTATTGCCGTTTCTGTTGTTGGTATTATTGTTTTTGTAGAGCGTGCACAGCGGCGAATTCTTATTCAATATCCAAAGCGTCAAGTTGGTAATCAAATGTTCCAAGGCGATGTGTCGCATCTTCCTTTAAAGCTGAATACTGCTGGTGTTATTCCACCCATTTTTGCTTCATCTTTGTTATTGTTACCTGCAACTATTAATAATTTTTCTGATCAAATGCCAGAATGGATTCAGTCTGTTTCTTTTTCTCTTAGTCATGGACAACCACTTTATATGATTATTTATGCGGCTTTAATAGCATTTTTTTGCTTTTTTTATACAGCTATTGTTTTTAATCCGAATGACACAGCTGATCAGTTAAAAAAGCATTCTGGCTTTATTCCTGGGATTCGCCCAGGCAAACGTACAGCTGAATATATTGATTATGTTTTGACGCGTATTACTGTTATTGGAGCGATCTATATTATTTTGGTTTGTTTGTTGCCTGAGTTTATGATTTCAGCGCTGCATGTTCCATTTTATCTTGGTGGTACATCGTTACTCATTGTTGTTAATGTTACACTTGATACAGTTGCTCAAATTCAAGGGCATCTCGTTGCTCATCAATATGAGGGATTAATTAAAAAATCAAAACTCCGTAAAGGTAGAATGAATCGATGAGAATTATTCTTTTGGGACCTCCTGGAGCTGGTAAAGGAACACAGGCAAGGATGTTGATGGAGAGGTATAATATTTCTCAACTTTCAACAGGGGATATGCTCCGTGAGGCTATCGAAAAAGAAACAGAAATTGGTAAACAAGCTAAGATTTTTATAGAGTCAGGTGCTTTGGTACCTGATTTCGTCGTTAATCAAATTGTATCAGATCGTATTGGTGAGGGTGATTGTGTGAGCGGTTTTATATTGGATGGATATCCGCGCACTGTAGGTCAAGCAGAAGCATTACAACGTATTTTGCAATCGAAAAATATGCAACTTAATGCTGTCATTGAGCTGATTGTTGATGAAGATGCGCTAATTGAACGAATAAAAAAACGTGTTGAAGAAGTAGTAGCCGTTGGTGGGAAAATTCGTTCAGATGATAATCCTGATTCTTTTGCAAAGCGATTGTTAGAATATCGTGAAAAGACAGTTCCTTTATCAAAATTTTATTCAAATATAGGGTTGTTAAAGACAGTTGATGGGATGGCCGACATTGCTGATGTATCGCGTGCAATTAATGCTATCCTTGAATAAGGAATTTTTTAGAAGTAAATGAAAAGAGTTGACTTTTGCGGTAAAATCTATCAGAAATATCCTTTGATTTGCTTTAGAGAAAATAATAGGATTCGGGGTGTATGTAAACCCGATCCGCTTTTTGTTTGTATAAGGTGCTTTAAGTGCTTTATATTTTGTTTTTTAACGTAATAAAGGAGAGTAGGCGTGGCTCGTATTGCTGGCGTCAATATCCCGACAAATAAGCGCTTGGTTATAGCGCTTCAATATATACATGGGATTGGGGAGAAGTTTGCTCACAAAATTATCGAAAAGGTTGGGATTCCAGCAGAGCGTCGTGTTCATGAGCTTTCAGATTCAGAGATTTTGCAGATCCGTGAAACGATAGATCGGGATTATCAAGTTGAAGGGGACCTTCGTCGTGAAGTTGCTATGAGTGTTAAGCGTTTGATGGATCTCGGTTGTTATCGTGGATTGCGTCATCGTCGTTCTTTACCCGTTCGTGGGCAGCGTACACATACAAATGCGCGAACGCGTAAAGGGCCAGCTAGAGCAATTGCCGGTAAGAAAAAATAATAATATCTTTTGTTTTAAAGATTTTATTTTAACATTCTGTTTTTTATTAAAATTATTAATAAGGGCAAATAAGGTGGAGCTGCTATTACTACGGCAGTGAAGAGGTCGTTGAAAGGAAAGTTATGGCCAAGGAAGCCAAGCGTGTTCGTCGTAGCGAACGTAAAAATATTTCGTCAAGTGTCGTGCATATCAATTCGACATTTAATAATACGATGATTACTATTACTGATTCTCAAGGAGATACGATAGCATGGTCATCTGCTGGAGCTCAGGGATTTAAGGGCTCCCGTAAGTCTACGCCTTTTGCTGCACAGGTTGCAGCAGCGGATTGTGCTAAAAAGGCAGAAGAGCATGGGGTGCGCTCATTGGAAGTCGAAGTGTGTGGTCCTGGATCGGGTCGTGAATCTGCTTTGCGTGCATTGCAGTCTGCGGGGTTTATAATAACTTCCATTCGTGATGTAACACCGATCCCTCATAATGGATGTCGTCCACGAAAAAGGCGGCGTGTTTGATGGGGGGTGTTTCATCGTCGGGGGGTCTCCGGTGTTCACATTGGCCGTTGCGGTTGAATGGTAGCGGAACTAAAGGGCAGGAGTAAAAATATGATCCAGAAAAACTGGCAGGAATTAATTAAACCCAATAAAATTGAGTTTCATGCACATAGTAATCCGAATGTTTTGAGTGTAGTTGCCGAGCCGCTTGAGCGTGGTTTTGGTTTAACATTAGGCAATGCACTTCGTCGTATACTATTATCGTCACTTCGTGGAGCTGCTATTACTGCAGTACAAGTTGAAGGGGTGTTACATGAATTCTCATCCATTCCAGGTGTTCGTGAAGATGTTGCAGATATTATTTTAAATATCAAAGAAATTGCGATCCGTATGGAAGAAGAGGGTCCTAAGCGTATCGTTGTATGTAAAGAGGGTCCTGGTATTGTAAAAGCTGGGGATATACGCACTGTCGGAGATATGGAAATCCTTAATCCAGAACATGTTATTTGTACACTTGATGAAGGTGCTGAAATCCGCATGGAGTTTATTGTTAATACAGGGAAGGGTTATGTTCCATCAGATCGTAACTGTTTTGACGATGCTCCAATTGGTCTGATTCCAATCGATAGCCTTTATTCGCCAATTAATAAAGTGTCTTACAAAGTGGAAAATACACGTGAAGGGCAGGTTCTTGATTATGATAAGTTGACTTTAACAATTGAAACGAATGGTGCTGTTAATGGTAAGGATGCTGTTGCTTTTGCGGCGCGTATTCTTCAGGATCAGCTGTCAGTATTTGTTAATTTCAAAGAACCACAAAAAGAACTTGTTGAAGAACAAACTTCTGAGCTTTCTTTTAATCCTGCATTGCTTAAAAAAGTGGATGAGTTAGAGCTTTCAGTTCGTTCAGCAAATTGTCTGAAAAATGATAATATTGTCTATATTGGCGATCTGATTCAAAAAACGGAATCTGAAATGCTTCGGACACCAAATTTTGGACGAAAGTCATTAAATGAGATTAAAGAAGTTCTTGCATGTATGGGACTCCATCTTGGTATGGAAATTTCTGCATGGCCACCCGAAAACATTGATGATCTTGCTAAGCATTATGAAGATCAGTATTAAAATTAAGATTTAAGGAGAGAGCTCATGCGCCATGGTAAATCAGGCCGTAAGCTAAATCGAACTACTAGTCATCGTAAAGCAATGTTTGCTAATATGGCAGCTTCGCTTATTGAGCATGAACAGATTGTGACAACGCTTCCAAAAGCTAAGGAAATTCGCCCTATTGTTGAAAAGTTAGTTACACTTGGTAAACGTGGAGATTTGCATGCACGTCGGCAAGCAATAGCGGCTATTCGTGATACTGAAAAAGTTGCAAAGTTATTTAGTGCACTTGCACCGCGTTATGAATCGCGCCATGGTGGTTATTTACGTATTATGAAAGCAGGTTTTCGTACTGGAGACAATGCACCCATGGCTGTCGTGGAATTTGTTGATCGTGATGTTAATGCGAAGGGTGCTACTGATCATGAGCGCAAGGTGGCAAAGGTAACCGAAAAAGAAGATTCTTGATAGAAAATTTTTCATTGAATTGAAGGAAACCGTCTTTTAAAGGCGGTTTTTTTGTTGATACTTTAGAATAAGTTATCGTTCTATAATAGTAATGAAAAGGAATAACAATATACGAATTATTGAGTTTATGTATTACTTATTGTGCAGATAAGTTGATTTTTGTTTTATGAAGGAATGAGCATGAAGCGTTCTATTTTAGTAAGGCTTTTTTTTGTGATGATGGTAATGGCATCGTTTCATTCTGTGAATGCTCAAGTTCCTCAGACACAATCAGAAATTATAGTGTCATTTTCTCCTTTAGTTAAAAAGACGATTCCATCTGTTGTGAATATTTATGCAGCCCGACAAGTTAGAGTGCGTTCACCTTTTGAGGGTGATCCGTTTTTTGAGCAATTTTTTAGTCGTTATAGAGGTAATCAACCTTTACGTACTCAGTCATCATTAGGATCTGGAGTTATTGTTGATGAACGTGGTTTAGTCGTTACTAATTACCATGTCATTAAGGACGCTAATGAAATTAAAGTTTCTCTTTCTGATGGACAGGAATTTGAAAGTAAAATCGTTTTAAAGGATGAAGCAACTGATATTGCAGTTCTTGAAATTAATTCAAAGGGAGCTCAATTTCCTATTCTTTCTTTTGGGGATTCTGATGCTGTTGAAGTTGGTGATCTTGTTCTTGCAATTGGTAATCCTTTTGGTGTTGGTCAAACCGTTACAAGTGGTATTATTTCAGCTCAAGCGCGTACGCGTGTTGGTATTTCTGATTTTGATTTTTTCATTCAAACAGATGCGGCTATCAATCCAGGCAATTCTGGTGGGGCTTTGATTAATATGAAAGGGCAATTAATTGGAATTAATACGGCTATTTATTCGCGTTCAGGTGGTTCTGTAGGCATTGGTTTTGCGATTCCAGCAAATCTTGTTAAAGTAATGCTTGATGCAGTTAAACGTGGCGAAAATTTTTTTATACCACCTTATATTGGAGCATCCTTTCAAAGTGTTACGCCTGATGTTGCAGTTAGTTTGGGTTTAAAGCGCCCTTATGGAGCTCTTATTGTTGAGGTTATTGAAGGTAGTCCCACTGCGAAAGCTGGTTTGAAGGTAGGAGATGTTATTTTAAATTTACAAGATGTACAAATTGATAGCCCAGATAGCCTTGGGTATCGTTTGATGACAGCGGATATTGGGCAAAAACTCATTTTAAAATATTTACGGGATGGAAAAATTTTTGAAACAGAAATAACTATATCATCAACACCTATTTCTACATTTGTACAATCTGAAAAAATTATTGATGAAAGTCCTCTCTCTGGTGCTGAAGTGTTAGATTTAACACCACAAAATAGTCAAACTTTTCGTCCTCCTATGACTGCAAAGGGTGTTATTATTACCAATGTTGATAAAATGAGCAATGCTGCAGGGATTTTTCATTCAGGAGATATTTTGCGCTCTGTTAATGGTCATAAAATTGAAACTGTAGATCAGTTAAAAAAGATTCTTATGCAAATTCGTCCACGTATTTGGCAGCTAGAATATGAGCGTAATGGTATCCGTATTCGCCAATTTGTTCGCTAAAGGTTTTTTTTGAATAAAGATTTTTTTACAATACCTTTTGATCTTTGTGCTAATCAAAGTCGTCCTCTTGCAGAAAAGATGCGTCCTTGCTCTCTTAGTGAAGTGGTAGGACAGAGCCATTTGATTGGAGCAGAGGGTTTTCTTTCCCGCATGGTAGCAGCTGGTTCATTAGGTTCGATGATTTTCTGGGGAGCTCCAGGGACAGGAAAAACAACAGTCGCACGTCTATTAGCGCTTGAGACTAATTTCGCTTTTGAACAAGTTTCTGCTATTTTTACTGGCATTA
Source organism: Bartonella bacilliformis KC583 (assembly GCF_000015445.1). Classification (NCBI taxonomy): domain Bacteria; kingdom Pseudomonadati; phylum Pseudomonadota; class Alphaproteobacteria; order Hyphomicrobiales; family Bartonellaceae; genus Bartonella; species Bartonella bacilliformis. The sequence goes on from NC_008783.1 coordinate 727,472, forward strand.
CAGAGCTAAAAAAGGTTTTTGAGGTGGCTCGAGCCCGTTTTATGTCTGGAGCTAAAACGCTTTTGTTTGTTGATGAAATTCATCGATTTAATCGCGCTCAGCAGGATATTTTTCTTCCTTTTATGGAAGATGGCACAGTTGTTCTTGTGGGTGCAACAACTGAAAATCCTTCATTTGCACTTAATGCTGCTCTTCTTTCGCGTGCACGTGTTTTGACATTTCATACACATGATGACGAAAGTTTGCGTAGGCTGTTAAAACGTGCTGAGGAGTTAGAAAGAAAGACTCTTCCTTTGGATGATCATGCTAAAGATGTTTTAATAAGAATATCTGATGGTGATGCACGAGCCATGTTAACGTTGGTTGAGGAAATCTGGTGTATTACGCGATCAGGAGAGATATTGAATGCTGAAGCTTTACAAGAAGTTGTTCAGCGTCGAGCACCGATTTATGATAAAGGGCGGGATAGCCACTATAATCTCATTTCAGCATTGCATAAATCAGTTCGTGGATCTGATCCTGATGCGGCTCTTTATTATCTTGCACGTATGTTTGATGCGGGTGAAGATCCTCTGTATATAGGGAGAAGATTGGTACGTATCGCCGTTGAAGATATTGGTTTAGCAGATCCGCAAGCTCTCGTTATTTGTAATGCAGCAAAGGACGCTTACGATTATTTAGGATCTCCTGAGGGAGAATTAGCTTTAGCTCAAGCATGTCTTTATCTTGCAACTGCGCCAAAGTCGAATGCAACTTATCTTGCTTATAAGACGGCGATGCATTGTGCACGTAAAAATGGTTCTTTACCTCCTCCTAAACATATTCTTAATGCACCTACAAAATTCATGAAAGAAGAGGGCTATGGGGATGGTTATCGTTATGACCATGATGAACCAGATGCCTTTTCAGGACAGGAATATTTTCCTGAAAAACTTGGACGTCAGATTTATTATCAGCCACAAGAACGTGGTTTTGAACGTGAGATCGCAAAGCGTCTTGAGTGGTGGAAAAAATTACGACAAAAGCGAAACCACAGTAAATAAGATTTTTTCAAACGGAATTTTGAGAATTTTATTAATGTGCTTTGCGAGTGCAACTTGATAGCTTAAATTGTACGTAGCACTATACATAAGATCTTGTTCTGAAATGATGTTGGGGAGTTCTGTAATAGACTGGGCATTATCCTGAATTCTTAATTGTATCAATTTAGAAAGATATGCACAAACACAGTGTTGAAATTTAGCTTTCTTCTCTTTAAAGAAGGTATATCGAAAATATAAATATTCAGTGTGTAAGTTATTTTCTTTCGTATTGATAGCTGTCTTTGCGATATGTTTTGTGTTGATGAAAATAATATGATTTTTTAAATTGAACATTATCAATACAATGCGAGAGTAGAGAGGAAATAGATTGTAAGAATCTAGACTCGAGACTTTAATTCAGGTAATAGGACAGTGTATATTACATAGGAATTTCTATGATTTGCTAAGGATACGATTGTGGATAAAAAAAAAGCGCTAGATGCTGCTCTATCACAAATTGAACGTTCTTTCGGTAAAGGCTCAATTATGCGTCTCGGGCAGAAGGAAGGGGTTGTTGAAATTGAAACAATCTCAACCGGGTCATTATCTTTGGATATTGCCTTAGGTGTCGGCGGGTTACCAAAAGGGCGTATTATTGAGATTTATGGGCCAGAAAGCTCAGGTAAAACGACATTAGCTCTTCATGCTATTGCTGAAGCACAAAAAAATGGTGGTGTTTGCGCTTTTGTTGATGCAGAGCATGCTCTTGATCCTATTTATGCGCGTAAACTTGGCGTTGATTTAGAAAATTTATTTGTTTCTCAACCAGATACTGGTGAACAAGCTTTAGAGATTACAGAAACACTTGTTCGTTCTGGTGCAGTTGATGTGCTTGTGGTTGATTCAGTAGCAGCTTTAACACCACGTGCAGAAATTGATGGTGAAATGAGCGATTCTCTGCCTGGATTACAGGCTCGGTTGATGAGTAAAGCATTGCGGAAATTAACAGCATCAATTTTTCGCTCTAACTGTATGGTTATCTTTATCAATCAAATTCGTATGAAAATTGGAGTGATGTTTGGTTCTCCTGAAACGACAACGGGTGGGAATGCATTAAAGTTTTATGCTTCTGTTCGTTTGGATATTCGTCGCATTGGATCTATTAAGGATAAGGAGCTGGTGGTTGGTAATCAGACTCGCGTTAAAGTAGTTAAAAATAAATTGGCGCCTCCATTTAAACAGGTTGAGTTTGATATTATTTATGGTGAGGGAATTTCCAAGTTAGGGGAATTGATTGATCTGGGTGTCAAAGTTGGCATTGTTGAGAAATCTGGTGCGTGGTTCTCTTATAATTCTCAGCGTTTAGGGCAGGGGCGCGAAAATGCAAAGCAGTTTTTGCGTGAACATGCAGAAATAGCAGCAGAAATCGAAACGGCTCTGCGCCAAAATGCTGGTTTGCTCGCAATTGAATTATTGGAGAATGTAGGAGCAGACAATATAGAAAATGATGAAGAAATTTAATGAAATATTGATTTCAATATAGTTTTTTCTTTTTTATTTACCAGGATTTTTAAATATAAAATCTTTTATTTTAATTTTTTCTGAGAAAATATTTCTATTGTAATGATTTATTTTTAAATTGGTAAAAAGACTATTACATTAAAAATAGATCTTATCTTTTCGATTTTGTACTGTTCTTTGCAGGTGTCAATATGAATAGCGTTAATAATATCCGATCTACTTTTCTGGATTATTTTCATCGTAATGGGCATGAAGTTCTTTCTTCTAGTCCACTTGTGCCTCGCAATGATCCCACATTAATGTTTACAAACGCAGGAATGGTACAGTTTAAAAATGTTTTTACTGGACTTGAAAAACATTCTTATAATCGGGCTACAACTGCACAAAAATGTGTTCGTGCAGGTGGAAAGCATAATGATCTTGATAATGTCGGTTATACGGCGCGTCATCATACTTTTTTTGAAATGCTTGGTAATTTTTCTTTTAGTAATTATTTCAAAGAAGAAGCAATTTTTTATGCATGGAACCTTTTAACAAAGGAATTTTGTCTTTCTAAAGATAAATTGTTAGTTACAGTTTATCATGATGATGATGTAGCAGCGGGGTTATGGCGTAAGATTTCAGGTCTTTCAGAAGAGAAAATTATCCGCATTGCAACAAATGATAATTTTTGGATGATGGGTGACACAGGACCTTGTGGTCCTTGTTCAGAGATTTTTTATGATCATGGCGATAAAATTTGGGGTGGTCCTCCTGGAAGTGCTGATGAAGATGGTGATCGTTTCATTGAAATTTGGAACCTTGTCTTTATGCAATATGAGCAGTTGAGTAAAGAGAAGCGGATTGAATTGCCTCAACCTTCCATTGATACGGGGATGGGATTAGAGCGTATTGCTGCTGTTTTACAAGGTGTTCATGATAATTATGATATTGATCTTTTTCGCACGTTAATTCATGCTTCACAAGAGATTATAGGGGTTAAGGCAACTGGTGATTTTTTCGCTAGTCATCGCGTTATTGCTGACCATTTGCGTTCATCTGCATTTTTAATTGCTGATGGTATTATGCCTTCTAATGAAGGTCGTGGATATGTTTTACGCCGTATTATGCGTCGTGCTATGCGTCACGCTCATTTATTAGGTTCAAAAGATTTGTTGATGTGGCGTCTTGTGCCTGTTTTGATAAGCGAAATGGGACAAGCTTATCCTGAATTAGTGCGTGCTGAATCTTTGATTTCAGAAATTTTAAAATTGGAGGAAACTCGTTTTCGTAAAACTCTTGAGCGAGGCCTTGGTTTGTTGAATGAAGCAAGCACTCATCTTGAAGAGGGTGATTATTTTAATGGTGAAGTTGCTTTTAAACTTTATGACACATATGGATTTCCACTTGATTTGACGCAAGATGCTCTTCGGCGTCGTGGAATATCTGTTGATGTTGATGCGTTTGACAAGGCCATGAAACGTCAAAAAGCAGAAGCGCGTGCCAATTGGTCGGGTTCTGGTGATTGTGTAACAGAAACAGTCTGGTTTTCTATTCGTGATCAAGTTGGGGCTACAGAATTTTTGGGTTATGAAACAGAAAAAGCTGAAGGTATTATTACAGCGCTTATACGTGATGGTGAGGTTGTTGACCATATTGATTTAGGCCAAAAGGCTATGATTGTAGTTAATCAAACACCTTTTTATGGAGAATCTGGAGGGCAGGTTGGAGATAGTGGTATAATTTCTGGCGCAAATTTTATTTTTGAAGTGCATGATACACAAAAAAAAGGCGATAATGTCTTCATTCATATTGGTGAAATTAAAACTGGTCAGGCAAAAAAACATGATTGCGTCGAATTAATTGTTGATTCTGCTCGTCGTCGAAAAATTCGTGCAAACCATTCTGCTACTCATTTATTACATGAATCTTTGCGTCAAACATTGGGATCTCATGTTGTTCAGAAAGGTTCTTTTGTATCACCTGATCGGTTGCGTTTCGATTTTTCCCATCCAAAATCGATTTCATCAGAGGAACTAAAGAAAATAGAAGATTTGGCGAATGATATAGTCTTGCAAAATAGCAAGGTAACAACACGTCTTATGGCAATAGATGATGCAATTGCTGAAGGAGCTATGGCACTGTTTGGTGAAAAGTACGGTGATGAAGTTCGTGTTATTTCTATGGGGAATAATCTTGAACAGACAGGATCAAAAAAATGGTGGTCTATTGAACTTTGTGGAGGCACACATGTTCAAAGGACAGGTGATATTGGTTTGATCCATATCATTTCTGAAACTTCTGTAGCAGCTGGCGTTCGTCGTATTGAAGCGTTAACAGCTACAGCAGCGCGCCTTTACCTTCATGGTCAAGATAGACGGGTTTATGAAATTGCTGGTCTTTTAAAGACTTCTCCTGCTGATGTACAAGAACGTGTTCAAACTTTGCTTGATGAGCGTCGCAAGCTTGAAAAAGAGTTGAACGATTCACGCAAGAAAATTGCTCTTAATGGTGGATCTGTTAATAGCCAGGGAGATATTCAAACGATCAATGGAATTTCTTTTATGGGGGGTGTTGTTAGTAATATTCTACCAAAGGATCTTAAGGCATTAGTAGATTCTGGAAAGAAGAAGATTGGATCTGGTGTTGTTGCTTTCATCAGTGTTTCTGAGGATGGCAAAGGAAGTGCTGTTGTTGGTGTTACCGATGATTTGACTGATACGCTGAATGCTGTTGATTTAGTGCGAATTATTTCAGTCACTCTTGGGGGGCAAGGTGGTGGTGGGCGTCGTGATATGGCGCAGGCTGGTGGTTCTGAGGGGGGCAAGGCTGATGAAGCTCTTGTAGCATTAAAAGATTCTCTTAAAGGATAATTGCAACTGTTTGATCTATACGGTTACGTTTCAGTTTCTCAGGGAAAAAACTGTAATTCAGTTTTAATTTTTATTTCAATATGCAAGCAAAATTGATTTATAATGCCATTGCTTTGCGCAATGGAATTATATTGTCATCTTTTTCTTTTGTTGCGGGTTGATTGATTGTTAAACCGCCAGCTTTCAGCAATTTATAGAAGTGGCCATCTTTATTGATTAATTCTTGAAAGCTACCTTTTTCAATTAAGCGACCCTGATCTAAAAAGAGTACAAGATCAGCATTACGGATTGTTGAAAGGCGATGGGCTATAATAAATGTGGTACGATTCTGGCTTATGCAATCGATCGCATTTTTAACACGGATTTCTGTTTCAACATCAAGAGCACTGGTTGCTTCATCCAAAATGAGAATAGGAGCATTTTTCAAAATAGCGCGTGCAATTGCTAATCGTTGCCTTTCTCCGCCTGATAATTGCGAACCTCGTTCACCAACCAATGTATCATAATTCTTGCTCTTTTTTAGAATAAAGTCATGAGCAGAAGCCGTTTTTGTAGCCTCATAAAGTTCTTCATCTGTTGCCCCTGTTTTTCCTATAGAAATATTATCGCGAATAGTACGGTCAAAAAGACCTGCATCTTGAAATACTGTTGCTAAAGCTTTGCGTAACGATTCCCGATTGATAGAATTTATATTTATTCCATCAATGCTGATATATCCAACAGTAGGGTCATATACACGTTGTAATAAATTAATTAATGTTGTTTTTCCAGCACCTGTTGGTCCTACAATAGCAACAGTTTGTCCTGCTTTAACCTCAAATGAAATATCAAAGACACCTTGGGAAGAATTTGGAAATTCATAGGTAACATGATGAAATTGGATCGCGCCTTTAACGTTTGGGAGAGAAGGAAGATTTGCAGGTTCATTGGTTTGAAAAGTTGAATCCTCCATATCAAAAAATTCTTGTAGCTTTGCTTGCGAAGATACAGCTAAATTGATGAAACCACTAATTTGATCAAGACGACCAATCATTAATTGAGAAAATCCAACAAAAGTAACAACTTCTCCTACACTTAATTGGCCTTTTATCACGAAAAAAGCACCAAGAAGAAGTACACAAACTATTGAAATAGTTGAAGCCATTCGGTTTAAACCACTTGCAAGTGCCCACCAATTTAAGACAGGGGTTTGTGCACTAAGAAGGTTGTTGGTATGCTGATGAAGTGCTGAAGTTTCTTCGGTTATTCGGTTATAACTTTGTACAATGGAAACATTAGAGATTGAATCAGTGATATGTTTAAAAAGGTTATGGTGATAGTGTTCGACAGCGGCTTGCCCGTTTTTTGTTTTTTGCATTACCAAACGTGCAATTAAAATATAGAGGATGGCAAGAACCATTAAAACGATTGAAAGACGCCAGTTCATTTTAAAGGTTACTGGAACGAGAACAAAGAGTGCGACGAAGGTTGAGAGGTGTTGTCGCATAAATTCAAGCCATATAGAAGACATGGAATCTGTAGCGCGCAGTAGTGTGTGAAGGGCATGAGATGTACCACGTTGTTGATGCCAAATAAGGGGCATACTGATAATACGTGCAAAAGACTTTTCTAAAACAGTTAAACGGCATCTGTGTGCTAAGCGATCAGCACCGCGAGCTACGAGGACGTAAGCAATAATGTTAGAAATACCAAAACACATCCAGACTGCGAGAGTCACAAGAGTATCTGATTTATCTGCGATGGTATCAATAACGTGTCCAAATAAAATAGGTTCTGCAATTGTAATAATAGCTAATGTAATATTAGCGGTGCAAATGAGAAGAAATGCATTTTTTTCTTGATTCAGATATGAAAGAACACGAACATAAGTTCTAAATAACGACACGGGATAATAGTCTCCAAATTGCACAAGGGCAGAATATATATCTGAGCTAATGGAATTTATGCAGTAGGGGAATGCAATTTTGAATACTGACTGTAATGTAACGTGATAATGTTTATTTAAAGAAATGTAGTTTTGTACTTATTAAAGACAATAAGACGAAACTATTAGTAAAATATCTTGGTAATACGGTAACCGTTATGGTGAACATAAAAATAAAAAATGTTGAAGAAGATGAAAACGGTATGCGTTTAGATCGCTGGTTTAAGGTTCATTATCCAGGCCTTGGATTCGGATATCTACAAAAGATCTTGCGTTCTGGTCAGGTACGGGTTGACGGTGGGCGTGTTAAAGCTAATATGCGTCTTGTCACCGGGCAATCTATTCGTGTGCCATCTTTTTTTATTGAGAGTAAGAGAAATATTTCTATAACGAGCAAGGTTATCAGTCAGCAGGATGATGGGGATCTTTTGAAAAAAATGCTTCTCTATGAAGATCCAAAAATTTTTGTTTTTAATAAACCTGCTGGTTTAGCTGTACAAGGTGGTTCTGGTTTAACGCGCCATGTTGACGGTATGCTTGAGGCATGGCGCAATAAAAAAGGTGAAAAACCGCGGCTGGTTCATCGTCTTGATCGTGAAACATCAGGTTTACTTGTTGTTGCTCGGTCAAGAAGTGCTGCGCAGGCTTTGACTGCTGCTTTTAGAACACGAGAAATGAAAAAGATTTATTGGGCATTAGTAAGAGGAGTTCCCAGAAAAAAGCAGGAAAAAATTTCGACATGGATGGCAAAAGAAACAACAGCACAGGGCGATAAAATGCGTGTTTGTGAACATGGGGAACTCGATGCTAATCATGCAGTTTCTTATTATCGTATTTTAGATACACGGGCGCGCGCGCTTTCTTGGCTTGAAATGGAGCCCTATACTGGCAGGACACACCAATTACGTGTTCATGCTTCTCATATAGGGCATCCGATTATTGGCGATTCAAAATATTTTTTTTCTGATAGTAACTGGGAGTTACCAGGCGGAATGCAAAATCGTCTTCATCTTCATGCACGCCGTATTCGTATTCCTCATCCTTCAGGAGGCATATTAGATATTACTGCGCCTTTACCACCTCACATGGTACAAAGTTTTAATCTTTTAGCTTTTAATGAAAGCGATGGCGACGCAAAATAATAGGATCTATGTAATTATTTTATATGGTGAGAACTATTGATTGATAGTGTCTTTCATCATGGCATCATCATGGCATGAAAAAACATTTCAACAATCAATTTTATTTAGAGAAAAAGAGTTTTCAGTTATCTTTGATAAATAGCTAAATTTTCTTCTGATATGGTGTTCAAATATAATGTAAATTTTAATATAAAAGTTTAAAAGAATGTTTTATCTTATTGAAATAATGAATATTTAATATATTAATATAGGTAGCGCAATCAGTTAATGTAATGGCAATTGATAGTCTCTTAAGGGCTGTCATAATGTGTTCATTATGCAAAAAGTAAGTGTAGATTCTATTATAAAAAAATTCGGTAGATTTGTTGAAAATAAGAGACAGAATGATATGCGTGAAATTTTAGATCATTTTGATCAATCATTAAATGAAGATAACCATACTTCTAAGGTTTTAAAACTCTCACATCAGTTATTGATGAAACGATTTTATAAAGATGTGAGTATTGTGCGTGAAGAAAGAGGGGTTTCTATATTATTGGATGGACGTCCAATTACAACACCTGCCAAACGTCATATCTTCGTGCCAACAGAAGCACTTGCTGCATTAGTGGCTCAAGAATTTAAAATCCAGGAAAAGGTTATTGATCCAGCAAAAATGCCAATTACGCGTCTTATTAATACTGTTATTGATGGTATAGCGGACAATATGCAGGTTATTTTTGAAGATTTATTACGTTTTGTTGCATGTGATATGATTTTTTATCGTGCACAGACGCCGAAAGAGTTAGCAAAACGACAATGTGAGCATTGGGATTTTTTACTTGATTGGGCAGAAGAGAAGATTGGTGCGCGTTTTAATATAGCTGAAGGAGTTATGCATATTGAACAACCGTGGGAGTCTATTCACGCAGTGAGCAATTATTTACGCAAAATAGAGTCCCCTTATGTGCTGGCTGCACTCCATACAATGACAACACTAACGGGATCAGCTCTTATTGCTTTTGCTGTCGCTGAGAAAAAAATCGATCTGGATCATGCTTGGTCTATTGCACATTTGGATGAAGACTGGACAATAGAACAGTGGAAGGTTGATGAAGAAGCAATGATCCGTCGAGCCTATAAAAAAGTTGAATTTGATGCTGCAGTCACAATGATGACCGCTGCACATAGCTAGTTATTTACGCATAAGTGTTCAACTGTTGACTATGGTATTTTTGTAATTTTTGTTGGATTGATTTTTATTGTTTCAAATCCAGGAAATGCTTTATTGACCATATGAAGGGTTGCTTTATCGCTACCACGAATGAAATACCACTGATTATTTTCGAATAAAGCAATAATCTCAGTTTGAATATGGCACTTTTTTCCATTAATCTTTGTAATTGTAAAGTGCATTGGGATGATAAAATAAGGGATGTTATCGTTAAGTTTTCCTGCCCGTCTCTCAGTTTGGTTAATATTGATGCTTTCAATTTTATAATTGCTGGCCAAATGTTCTATTTGACTTTTCATAACTCGTTGAAATTGCAATTTATTGAGATTTCTTTTAGTAGCTAAGCTGTCAATAATTTGAGGAGGGATAGCATTTAAAATAGTATCTGTATCAGATTCTTGAAGTGCTTTACTGTAAGCAGAGAGAGCTGTTTCTAAGTTTATTGTTGCTTCATTAGTTAGTGTATATCCTGGTATTGTTGATATAATAAGGATAAAGCCCAAAAAAATAGGTAAAAATCGGCAAATTCGCAGCATTAAAAACCTTAATAATTGATTCGAACAAGATCAGTTATATTTATAAAAGAAAAACATACCAAAAAAAATGTAGGTATATTTTTAAGTATAAGAATAAAGTATAAAAACGGAAATTTTCATCTCCATTTTTATTTTGAATAAAATGATTATTTTTTAAACAGAATAATACATATCAAATTCGACAGGATGTGGAGTCATTTCATAGCGCAAAACTTCTTGCATTTTTAATTCAATAAAAGAATTAATCTGGTCATCATCAAAAACACCTCCAGTTTTCAAGAAGTCGCGATCTTTATTAAGAGATTCAAGTGCTTCACGTAAACTTCTTGAAACTGTGGGGATTCCTTCAAGTTCTTTTTGAGACAGGCTATAAAGATCTTTGTCCATAGCTTCTCCAGGATGAATTTTGTTTTTTATCCCATCAAGGCCTGCCATTAAAATCGCTGAGAATGCTAGATACGGGTTTGCTGTTAGATCTGGAAAACGAACTTCTACACGTTTTGAATGAGGTGAGGAGCCAAAAGGAATACGGCAAGATGCAGAACGGTTTCGTGCAGAATAAGCAAGCAAGACAGGGGCTTCATAACCAGGAACTAAACGCTTATAGGAATTGGTGGATGGATTTGTGAAGGCATTAATTGCTTTTGCATGTTTAATGATACCACCAATGAAAAATAAGCAAGTTTCCGATAGGCCGGCATATTGATCTCCTGCGAAGATTGGTTTGTTATCTTTCCAAATTGATATATGAACATGCATGCCTGAGCCATTATCACCAAAAACTGGTTTAGGCATGAAAGTTGCTGTTTTTCCGTAACTGTTAGCAGTTTGATGCACAACATATTTAAAGATCTGCATTTTATCAGCTTCTCGAACCAATGTATCAAATCGAATACCTAGTTCATGTTGAGCTGCTGCGACTTCATGATGGTGTTTTTCAACGCGTACGCCCATATCTGTCAAGGCAGCAAGCATTTCAGAGCGCATATCTTGGCAAGAATCTACGGGAGGAACCGGAAAATAACCGCCTTTCGTACGTGGGCGATGACCAAGGTTGCCCATTTCATATTCAGTGTCATCATTTGATGGTAATTCACTTGAATTAAGCTTAAACCCTGTATTGTAAGGATCAGTTTTATAGCGCACGTCATCAAAAATAAAAAATTCAGCTTCCGGACCTATATTGACTACATCACCAATCCCTAAAGCTTTTATATAAGCTTCAGCTCTTTTGGCGATAGAACGCGGATCTCTATTGTACATTTCTCTTGAAATAGGATCAAGAACATCACAAAGTATTACCAAAGTAGATTGAGCAAAAAAGGGATCAACATGGGCTGTTTCTGGGTCTGGCATCAATAACATGTCGGATTCATTAATTGCTTTCCATCCGGCAATTGAAGATCCATCAAACATAATGCCATCAGTGAATGTATTTTCTTTGATTTCGGCAATATCCATTGTGACGTGGTGTAATTTGCCTCGCAGGTCGGTAAAGCGCAAATCGACGAAACGTATATTATCGTCTACAATCTGTTTAAGAATATCTGATGCTGTTAGCATATTCAATTTCCTTATTGGGCTGAGGTGAATAGAAAAAAAGATGAAAAATTTTTTGAATGTTAAAGAGCATCGATACTAGATTCACTGGTACCTTACATGAATAACATCATCAATGGATGAAATAGATATTCTTCCATCGCGGATATGTTTTATTTGAGCTGCTTTAAGTATTACCTCAATAGTTTTCTTTAGATTTTTATGAGCAACAAAAGCGTTAATTTTTATTTTTAACAAAAAATCAACAATATATCTAATACTGTAAAGTTCCGTATGCTTTTTTTGACGACCAAAATCTTTTGCTCTTGTTACAGTGATTTTATATAAAACAATTTTTTGAAGCGTTTTTTTTATTTCATCAAACTTGAAAGACTTTATAATGGCTTCAGTTGTTTTCATACCGAAATCATCTCCAACATCATTTTATTATTTCAGTCTATTACGTATTATATGGACAACGATGAGATATGTCGACAAATACTTTTTTCATGAAAAAGACAATGCATATGTTATATTCTTCAGAAAAAATCTATAATGAAATAAAATAAAGTGCTACTTAATAGGGGTAGAAGGCAATAAAATTTTATAAAAGATAAAATAAAAATGATTTCACGATTTTTTATTGTGCGTTTAATTATTTCCTTGCCTTTTTAAGAGTCTTTACTGTGTAAAGGGACGGCGCAATAAAACTTCTTTGAGAAATTTTCCAGTGTAGGAGGCCGGAACATTAATAATGTCCTCAGGGCGACCGACTGCAACAATTTTACCACCACCATCTCCACCTTCTGGCCCTAAATCGATAATCCAATCAGCTGTTTTAATGACTTCGAGATTATGTTCAATAACTGCAACTGTGTTGCCTTGATCGACGAGTTCATGCAAAACTTCAAGAAGTTTAGAAATATCGTGAAAATGTAGCCCAGTTGTTGGCTCATCTAAAATGTAAAGCGTGCGACCTGTTGTTTTGCGTGAAAGTTCTTTAGCGAGTTTTACACGTTGAGCTTCTCCACCAGAAAGCGTTGTGGCTTGCTGTCCGACTTTGATGTAGCCAAGGCCTGTTCGTACAAGAGTTTTCATTTTATGGTGGATTGCAGGAACAGCTTGGAAAAATTCTTCTGCTTTTTCGACAGTCATATCAAGAATATCTGCGATGGATTTTCCTTTAAATTTTACTTCCAGTGTTTCTCGATTGTAGCGCTTGCCTTGACATACATCGCAAGTAACATAGACATCAGGCAAAAAGTGCATTTCAATTTTGATAACACCGTCTCCTTGACATGCTTCACAACGCCCTCCTTTCACATTGAATGAAAAGCGTCCTGCTTTGTACCCTCTGACTTTTGATTCTGGAAGTTCAGCAAACCAATCGCGAATTGGTGTAAAAGCGCCAGTGTAGGTTGCTGGATTGGAGCGTGGAGTGCGTCCAATGGGCAATTGGTTAATATCGATAACCTTATCAATAAGCTCTAGTCCTTCTATTTTATCATAATTTGCTGGGTTTTGATGGCTTTTCATGATGTGGTGTGATGCAGCTTTAAAGAGGGTTTCAATAAGGAATGTTGATTTTCCTCCACCTGAAACACCCGTTATGCAAACAAAGGTTCCAAGAGGAATATCGACATTAATATTTTTAAGATTATTTCCTTGAGCACCAATCACTTTCAGTGTGTTTGATTGTGATATTTTACGGCGCTGGGGAGGAGTGGTAATTGCCATTTTTCCTGAGAGATACTGGCCTGTGAGTGAAGATGGGCTACTCATAATTTCCTGTGGTGTGCCTTGAGCTATGATTTCTCCACCATGAACACCTGCGGCAGGGCCAATATCAACAACATGATCTGCAGTGAGGATAGCATCTTCATCGTGCTCAACAACAATAACCGTATTGCCGAGATCACGTAAATGGCGCAACATTTCTAGAAGGCGTTCATTATCACGTTGATGTAAGCCGATAGAGGGTTCATCTAAAACATAAAGAACTCCTGTCAGGCCAGAGCCAATCTGCGACGCTAATCGAATACGTTGACTTTCTCCTCCTGAAAGTGTTCCTGAATTGCGAGATAAGGTGAGATATTCAAGTCCTACGTGATTTAAAAATGTTAAGCGATTACGAATTTCTTTTAAAATACGTGCTGCGATATTCCGTTGTTTTTCGTTTAAATATTGATCAATCTTAGTGAACCAATCATTTGCTTTTAAAATAGAAAGTTCTGATATCTGTCCAATATGCATTCCATGGATTTTGACAGAAAGGGCTTCAAATTTTAAACGATAACCATGACATGTTGGGCAGGGAGAAGAGGACATGTAACGTTCAATTTCTTCACGTGACCAAGTTGAATCAGCTTGTTTCCATTGCCGTTCCATATTGGGGATGATACCTTCAAAGCATTGAGGGGTGTCATAAAAGCGCTCACCATTCTTATAAATAAAGGAGATTTCTTTTGTTTTTGTACCATATAAAATAGCTTTTTGTGCTTCATCTGAAAGTGTGCACCATTTATTGGTGAGTTTAAATTCATAGACATTTCCTAATGCCTCTAAAATTTGGGTATAATAAAGTGAAGAGGATTTTGACCAAGGGGCAATGGCTCCAGCTTTTAAAGTAAGATTTTCATTGGGCACAATTCTTTTTGGGTCGATTGCTTTTTGAGTTCCAAGCCCATCACAAGTAGGACAAGCACCAAAAGGATTATTAAATGAAAAAAGGCGTGGTTCAATTTCAGGAATTGAGAAACCAGATATAGGGCAAGCAAACTTTTCTGAAAAAATAAGTCGTTTGTGGGTTTCATTTTTTGATTTATGGGCAGATTCTTTTGTTGTCAAAGGTTGATTTGCTATTTCAGCAATCGCAAGTCCATTGGCTAGCTGTAGGCATGTTTCTATACTATCCGTCACGCGAGAGGCAATGTCATTGCGTATAACAATACGATCTACCACGACATCTATATCATGTTTATATTTTTTATTAAGAGGGGGAATATCATGGATTTCATAGAAATGACCATCAATTTTGGCGCGTTGAAACCCCTTTTTTAGAAGTTCTGTTAGCTCTTTTTTGTATTCACCTTTTCTCCCTCGCACTAAAGGTGCCATAATAAAAATGCGTGTCCCTTCTGGTAAAGCCATAATTTGGTCAACCATTTGGCTGACTGTCTGGCTTTCGATGGGAAGGCCCGTAACAGGTGAGTGAGGAATACCGATACGAGCAAAAAGGAGGCGCATATAATCATAAATTTCAGTTATAGTACCAACTGTTGAACGGGGATTACGGCTGGTAGTTTTTTGCTCAATTGATATAGCAGGAGAAAGGCCGTCTATTCGGTCTACATTTGGTTTTCGCATCATTTCCAAGAATTGACGCGCGTAAGCAGAGAGGCTTTCAACATAACGGCGTTGACCTTCGGCATAAATTGTATCAAAAGCTAAGGATGATTTACCTGAGCCAGAAGGTCCTGTTATGACGATCAATTTGTCGCGGGGAAGGTCAAGATCAACATTTTTAAGGTTGTGTTCACATGCACCGCGAATGGAGATATATTTTTGATGAGGCATGAATTTATCCTTCGCATATGTGAAAAAAATTTATATTGAGTGTGAATAAAGTTGTTTTTTTGAAATTACAATCTATTCAATTACTTCAACGTGGAAAGAGGGGCAAAAAGAGAATCTTTTTACTTTAATATAGCTTAGTAAACTACACATTGTTGTTATTTTTGTTATAATGAGATTTTAAATTTCGGAGTGTATGCGATGGCTGGAAGCCTTAATAAAGTTATTTTGATTGGTAATCTTGGTGCAGATCCTGAAATTCGCCGTTTGAATTCTGGTGATCAAGTGGCAAATTTGCGTATTGCTACCTCAGAAAGTTGGCGTGATCGGAATACGAATGAACGTAAAGAGCGTACTGAGTGGCACAGTGTTGTTATTTTTAATGAAAACCTTATCAAAGTTGCGGAGCAATATTTAAGAAAAGGCAGCAAAATTTATATTGAAGGTCAATTGCAAACACGTAAATGGCAAGATCAAAATAATAATGACCATTTTACAACAGAGATCGTTCTACAGAAATACCGTGGTGAATTACAAATGCTTAACAGCCGTGGAGCAGATAGTAGGGAGGAAATACAAGACGCAAGTCAGTCAGGTGAGGACTATAGTAATGCTGGTTATAAAGGTGATTCTTTTGGTAACAGGAGTTCAAATAAGAAAGACAGTTTTGGCCAAAATAATAACCAATCAGGAGGAAGTTTTTCACACCAATTAGATGACGATGTGCCTTTTTAATGATCTATAGCAGATGCTGTAATGATTGCTTTCATCTTAGAAAAGAAAAGGGGAGTTTTTAGTTTGGATACTAGAAGTGATAGAGGTAATTTAAAAATTTCATGATCAAAAAATAAGGTGGAGTATATATAAAGGTTTGACAGGACTCGGTGTAGTATACTCAAAGCCTAGTTCATTAGGTGCACTAACATTATAAAAATATAATGGATTATAAGTCATTTTTACTATTTGGAGAGAGGGAGCAATTATTTCCCTGAAAGTCTTAATGAATTTTCATTCAGATTATCACTTAAGTAGCACTGGAAGGAATAACTAGTGCGTTTTTACGATTGTTTATTTCATACATAATTTTTGATATAAAGAAATGCAATGTTTCAAATTTTTGTTAAATTCCTCCTTCATTGCCGAGAGGAAAATTAGCATTTTAAGGTATTTTTCGATATAAAATATCAATGATGATTCTTTTTTGAAAGTATTGGAACTGTGACCGATCTTACTCGACTACCAGAACATGATGTGTCGACCGGTATTGAACCAGTCAGTATCATTGAAGAAATGCAGTGCTCTTATCTAGATTATGCGATGAGCGTAATTGTGTCGCGCGCACTGCCTGATGTCCGTGATGGGCTTAAGCCTGTCCATCGGCGCATTCTTCATGCGATGAATGAAATGGGACTTTTGTTCAATAAGCCTTATCGTAAGTCAGCGGGTGTTGTTGGTGAAGTGATGGGAAAGTTTCATCCTCATGGTGATGCTTCAATTTATGATGCCTTGGTGCGTATGGCACAGGATTTTTCTTTACGAAATCCTCTGATTGATGGACAGGGAAATTTTGGCTCTGTTGACGGTGATCCACCCGCAGCGATGCGTTACACGGAATGTCGTTTAGAAAAAGTTGCAGAAGAACTTTTAGCTGATATTGATAAAGATACTGTTGATTTTCAAGATAATTATGATGGGCGTGAGCATGAACCTATAGTTTTGCCTGCACGTTTCCCTAACCTGTTAGTAAATGGATCGGGTGGTATTGCTGTAGGTATGGCAACCAATATTCCTCCACATAATCTAGGTGAGGTTATTGATGGATGTGTTGCTTTGATCGATAATCCTAACATAACTATAGATGAGATGTTAGCAATTATTCCGGGGCCTGATTTTCCTACAGGTGGTATTATTCTTGGCCATTCTGGTGTCCGTTCTGCTTATGAAACAGGGCGTGGTTCAATTATTATGCGTGCTAAGGTTGAGATCGAGGAAATTCGCAATCAGCGGCAGGCAATTATCGTAAGCGAAATACCTTATCAAGTTAATAAAGCAACAATGGTTGAGAAGATGGCCGAATTGGTGCGTGATAAACGTATCGAAGGAATCTCCGATTTGCGTGATGAATCTGATCGTGATGGGTATCGAGTTGTCATTGAGCTAAAAAGAGAAGCTGTTGCAGACGTTGTTTTGAATCAGCTTTATCGTTATACACCGTTGCAAGCCTCATTTGGTTGCAATATGGTTGCGTTGAATGGAGGAAAGCCTGAACAAATGACGTTGCTTGACATGCTTCGTGCATTTGTTTCCTTCCGCGAAGAAGTGGTAAGCCGGCGCACAAAATATCTTTTGCGTAAAGCACGTGAGCGTGCGCATGTTTTAGTTGGTCTTGCTATCGCTGTTGCTAATATTGATGAGATTATAGAATTAATTCGCAAAGCTCATGATCCACAGACAGCGCGTACACAGTTAATGGAACGGCGTTGGCCGGCTTCTGAGGTAGCAGCTTTGATTAAGCTTATAGATGATCCTCGTCATATTATTCATGAGGATAATACGTACAATTTGTCTGAAGAACAAGCGCGTGCTATTTTAGAATTGCGTTTGCAAAGATTAACAGCGCTTGGTCGTAATGAAATTGCTGATGAACTCAATGCAATTGGAGAAGATATTGCTGACTATCTTGGTATTTTAGCATCACGCTCACGGATCATGGACATTGTTAAAAGTGAGCTCAGCGCTTTGCGTGAAACATTTGCAACACCACGGCGTACTGTATTTGGTTTTGGTAGTGCCGAGATGGACTGCGAAGATCTGATTGTTCCAGAAGATATGGTGGTGACAGTGAGCCATAGTGGCTATATTAAGCGTGTGCCTCTAAATACATACCGTGCGCAGCGTCGTGGTGGTAAGGGACGTTCTGGTATGGCAACAAAGGATCAGGATTTTGTTACTCGCTTATTCGTGGCCAATACACATACACCAGTTCTTTTCTTTTCATCACGTGGGATTGTTTATAAAGAGAAGGTTTGGCGTTTACCTGTTGGTACGCCGCAATCACGCGGTAGAGCTTTAATTAATATGTTGCCTTTGCAACAAGGCGAGCGCATTACAACAATTATGCCATTGCCGGAGGATGAGGCAAGTTGGGGTAAACTGGATATTATGTTTGCAACAACGCGTGGAACTGTGCGCCGTAATAAATTATCAGACTTTATTCAAGTTAATCGCAATGGTAAAATAGCAATGAAACTTGATGAAGAGGGAGATGAGATCCTTTCTGTAGAGACCTGTACAGAACATGATGACGTTGTTCTTATTACAGCAAACGGGCAGTGTATTCGTTTTCCAGTTACTGATATTCGTGTATTTTCTGGTCGTAATTCGATGGGGGTACGCGGTATCAATATGGTTGAGGGTGATAAGGTCATTTCAATGACTATTTTAGAGCATGTTGAAGCGACATCAGTCGAACGTTCTGCTTATATTAAACGTGCAATCAATGAGCGTCGTGTTGCAGGTTCAGATGATGAAGATATTTTAACTGTTGATGAAGATGGAGAGGAAACTGAGGTTGAATTAACAGATGAACGTTATGCAGAACTTAGCGCTCATGAGCAAATGCTTTTAACAGTTAGTGAATTTGGTTATGGAAAACGCTCTTCTTCTTATGATTTCCGTATTTCAGGACGCGGTGGAAAAGGGATACGCGCAACTGATCTATCAAAGGCGGCTGAAATTGGTAAGTTAGTAGCAGCCTTTCCAGTAGGAGAACGAGATCAAATTATGTTAGTTTCGGATGGAGGACAGCTTATTCGTGTTCCCGTCAACTGTATTCGTATAGCGGGTCGTTCAACTAAAGGGGTCACAGTCTTTAATACAGCAAAAGGTGAAAAAGTTGTATCGGTTGAGCGTATTTCTGAATCTGAAAATGATACTAATCAGTTAGATATTGAAAGTGAGGAACATTCCGGAACAGTTAGCATGAGTGAAGAGAAAAAACTCTGAAAATGTCGGAATTAGCTATGACAATTGCTTTTTATGCAGGCTCCTTTGATCCTATTACAAACGGTCATCTTGATGTTTTGCGAGGCAGTTTACTGCTGGCTGATAAAGTTGTTGTAGCTATAGGTGTGCAGGCTCAAAAACAGTCTCTCTTTAGTTTTGAAGAGCGTGTTGATTTAATTACGCAAGTGGGAAGGGATTTATTGAATGTAGGTCCTGATCGATTGCAGGTTATTTCATTTAACAATCTTTTGATTGATACAGCACGTGAAATTGGTGCGTCATTTCTTGTTCGTGGGCTGCGTGATGGTACAGATTTTGATTATGAAATGCAAATGGCAGGGATGAATGGGATAATGGCTCCTGAGTTGCAAACTGTGTTTTTGCCAGCAAGTATTTCTGGTCGTGTGATAACTTCTACATTGGTCCATCAAATTGCTGCTATGGGAGGAGATGTTACACATTTTGTTCCTCAAAATGTCGCACAAGCTTTGCGCTTAAAGTTTAAGTTTTAAAAAGGGGAAAGAGTGTGTATTCTAGATTTTTTTCTATTTTGGTGTGCATTTTTTGCCTTTTTTCATTTAGTGCAGCAGCAGATGATCATAATATCCTTGTTTTATCTCTGAAAAATGGTGATGTAATTATACGCCTTCGTTCTGATCTTGCACCAAAGCATGTTACCCAAATCAAAAAGTTAGCAAAAGAAGGAGCATATGATCATGTAGTGTTTCACCGCGTTATTCCTGGTTTTATGGCTCAGACTGGCGATGTGAAATTTGGAAAAAAGGGTAGCGCTGATTTTGATCTTAAACGCGTTGGAATGGGTGGTTCAAGTTATCCTGATCTTCCTGCAGAGTTTTCAAAGCAGCCATTTAAGCGTGGTACCGTTGGTATGGCGCGTTCACAGGATCCTAATTCGGCAAATTCTCAATTCTTTATTTGTTTTGATGATGCTACTTTTTTAAATGCCCAATATACTGCTGTTGGAGAAGTTATAGAAGGCATGGATGTTGTCGATAGAATTAAAAAAGGCACTATAGCCAATAATGGATCTGTAAAAGATCCTGATGTTATTAAGTCTGTTCATTTGCAAGCTAGTAAATAAGTGAAAGGGGAATCCCATGGTTGATATTAAAGATCCAGAAAATATCTTAATTCTTGAAACAACAAAAGGAAAAGTGGTTATTGAACTATTCGCCGATTTAGCGCCTGGTCATGTTGCACGTATCAAAGAGCTAGTGAATGAAGGAGCCTATGATAATGTTGTTTTCCATCGTGTTATCGATGGTTTTATGGCACAAACTGGTGATGTACAGTTTGGAAAAAAAGATAGCACAACATTTGATTTGTCACGTGCAGGTATAGGAGGGTCAAATAAGCCTGATTTGACTGCGGAGTTTTCAAATATTGCTCATAAACGTGGTACGGTTTCTATGGCACGCAGCCAGAATCCAAATTCTGGTAATTCGCAATTTTTCATTTGTTTTGCAGATGCTCCTTGGCTTGATCGTCAATATTCTGTGTGGGGACAGGTTATTGAAGGTATAGAGAATGTTGATAAGATTAAGCGTGGTGAGCCTGCTATGGATCCTGATGCTATTATCAAGGCTACGATTGCTGAAATTACAAAATAATCAGGAATGTTGTATATAGCTATTATTATGATTTATTGTGAATTTCATTAGATTTTGAGTGAGCTATTTTTGCTATGCAATTAACTTTTTTCATTTTCAGTAAATAGCTCTACTGAAGTTATTTATTTGCTATAGTAATTTATATTTTCTTCGTCTCATTGTATTTTTTACGTCGCTTCAGTGTTGAGATGATTAAAAATCATCATAATGTTTGTAACCTTTATGATCATTCAATTAGAAAGAGTTATCGCTTACAGAAATATAGGCGATAGAATATATTAAATTGAAAAAGCAAGAATGATGATAAAGACATTTCACTATAGAAAAATTGCTCAAGATGGGTGTGCACGCCGGGGCGAGATTATAACAGGCCGAGGGCGTATTCGTACACCTGCATTCATGCCAGTTGGGACAGCAGCAACCGTTAAGGCTATGTATATGGATCAGCTACGTGATCTTGGTACGGATATCATTTTGGGTAATACGTATCATTTGATGTTGCGTCCAGGAGCTGAACGTGTTGCGCGTTTGGGCGGCTTACATGAATTTGCACGTTGGCCTGAGCCTATTTTAACGGATTCAGGTGGTTTTCAGGTTATGTCGCTCGCAGGAATTTGTAAAGTTACAGAGCAAAGCGTAATTTTTCGCTCTTATCTTAATGGAGCGCAATATGAAATGAGCCCAGAGCGTTCTATCGAAATCCAAGGGCTACTTGATTCCGATATTCAAATGCAGCTTGATCAATGTATTGCATTGCCTGCGAAGGAGAGAGAAATAGAAGCGGCTATGGAACTTTCATTACGTTGGGCACAGCGTTGTAAAACAGCGTTTGGTCATCAACCTGAGAAAGCTATGTTTGGTATTGTTCAGGGTGGGGATAATATGAAATTACGTGAACGCTCTGCTTTAGCATTGAAAGAGATGGATTTGAAAGGCTATGCGATCGGAGGGCTCGCAGTTGGAGAACCCCAGGATGTTATGATAACTGTATTAGATGCCACTTGTCCGCTTTTGCCAGAGGATAAGCCACGTTATCTCATGGGGGTCGGGACGCCGGATGATATTTTAAAAAGTGTTGCTCGAGGTATTGATATGTTTGATTGTGTGATGCCAACCCGTGCAGGGCGTCATGGTTTAGCTTTTACTCGTTTTGGCAGGATTAATTTACGTAATGCGCGTTATGCAGAAGATTCGTGTCCTCTGGATCCACAATCACCATGTCCTGCTGCACGTGATTATAGCTGTGCTTATTTGCATCATTTAATAAAATCGGGTGAATCTCTTGGTGGTATGTTGTTAACTTGGAATAATCTTTCTTATTATCAACAACTTATGCAGGGTATTCGTGATGCTATTGAAGCAGGATGTTATGCAGACTTTTGTGCTGAAACAACTTCTGCATGGATGCAAGGTGATAAGATATTGGAAAATTAGTGTCTGATTTTTTGAGTATTGCTCATATTATTGAATTCATTGTTTTATAGAAAGATTTTTTTGTTTTCCTTAACACTATAAACTGCTGGAGTATTTCTCTTAAAAAAGATAAAACTGCGCATCCATTTCTAGAATAGCGCAGTTTTATTGATAGATGTTTTCTCTATGATATATAAAATATCCGGTAGAGACAACTGTTCTCCGATACGCAATACATGATCCGGAAAAAACTGTTTAGATCAATAATGTTAATTACAGGTTAGTGATTTCTTAAATAAGTGTAAAAATTGCGTTTTCTATCAAATTTTGTAAGAATTAATTATAAAAATTTAGATAAAAGCACCATACCAACTGTATGTGATACGCAGTTTAAAAGAAAATAGCTCAATGTAGTATGATGATGTCTATTTTAACTTTGTAAAACGTAAAAGATTATTCTAGAGATTTTCATGATATAGCAACGTATTTTGATATCATTACCAAATGAATAATAAAATATTCATTTGGTAATGATTATTGCAGCATTTCCTTTATAAAAAATTTCTGGTTTCATATAAATTATGATCAATAGAAAAAAATTATGATTTTTATAATTAACTGGTTTTAAAAAATCTAAATTATTGATGCACTTGAATTTTTATTGGTAAGTTTTGCAGAGCTTATGAGATAGAGCTTGTTAAATTGCTCCAGACAGTGATGGAAAGATATCATAAATTATTCTGAGTGATTTTTATTATTCAGTGATCAACTTTTTATTCTTGAGTATTGATAAAAATGATGACTCACGCATTTCTCATTTAATGGGTCAATTTTGTCCGGTTGGATTTTTAAATATTCTGTACGAAACGCGTAATGCAAATGGAATACCAAGAAAGAATAAAATACCGATAAATGTTGTAAAAAGAGCTTTTGCTGCAAAAATCATTCCCTCTATTCCTCCAGGATTAAATAGACCAGCGAGCTTAGTAATTGTTCCTGCTAATGCTGCACTTAACGCTATTGGGAATAATTGTACTGACGTGAGGGATTCACTTGCACGCAGAGCATCTTCATCACTAGCACATTGTAATATTCGTGTTAACAGATGTGGCCATGCTATACCGTTACTAATTCCGATAGCAAATAATGCTAAGCCAATAATGAAAATATATTCAAAAATAGTTACTTCTGTTGGAATAAGCCATAAAAGTATCCCCATATTTAAAAGTGTTAATATAGGAGAATATACTATGATGCGGCGAATTTTTTTTGTTGATGCACTAGCAGTTAATAAAGAACCACACGTCCAACCAAGGCTGATTAATGCAGTCATATAACCTGTAGTCAGTGGATCTTTACCATGAAGTTCTTGAAGAAAAAGTGGTAGATAAAGTTCCATACCGTAAGCTACTGTACTCATGATGAGTATCAGCGAATAAATAGGAAAAAATTCAGATGAAAAAGAGAAGGTTTTATGTGGCAGCATAGGATGAGGAGTTGATGATTCAAACTTTGCTAAAACGAAAAGAAGGCCAATCCCAATCGTTAAACCACAAGCTGTTGCAATTGTTGTATCGATAACACTGCCAATAGAGATAATAAAAATTAATAAGGTGAGGGTAAGGAGTTGGACAAGAGGAAAAGGGAGTGTTGGAATATGAGTTTTATTTTCTTTTGGCAAAAACTTATATGCTATGAGTGAGAAAATTATTGCTAAAAACCCAACAATCCAGAAGGATGCTCTCCATAAGTTATATTGTGCAAAAATACCACCAATGGCTGGTCCTAGCAATGTTGAGACGCCCCACATTCCAGAGATAATGCTTAATGCGTATGACCATAAATGAGGACTAAAAATAATGCGTACCACAGAATAGGATAAAGATAACAAAAAACCACCACCAAAACCTTGGATAAGGCGTCCTATTAAAAATAATGGCATATTGCTAGCAATGCTGCAGATAAAGGTACCCGTTGCAAAAATGAGCGCAGAAATAGCATAGATTTTATGGGGCCCCATTTTTCCTAGCATTTTTGTTACAAGCGAAGCTCCAATCAGTGAAGCTATAACAAAAATAGCGGATGCCCAAGAATAATATTGTTCACCACCAATATCATTTACAATGGAAGGCAAAATAGTAATAACGATGTAAACATTGACGGCGTGCAGAATAACTCCACCCGAAAGGGTTAGAGAGTAAAGACCGTTTTTACCAGATAAGAGTTCAGACCAACTGTGTTCTTTAACCATTTATATATTAAAAATAATCTTTTTTTCCCCAAGTTAAATTATAGTTCAGTTTTCTGATTTTTCTAGAAAGGGTTCAAAGCCTTCCTCTCGTAAAATTTTGAAGTTTTCAATAATGTCTCAATTAGCCATTGCTTTTTTAAGATTTTGGTCAATCTTATCAAGGAAACCCACCGTGGAGAGCCATGATTGTTTAGGACCAATCAAAATCGCAAGATCTTTTGTCATGAAACCTTCTTCAACAGTATTAATGCAGACCATTTCCAATATAGCAGCAAAGTTTTTTAATTTCTCATTGTTATCAAGTTTAGCACGATGCGCTAATCCGCGTGTCCATGCAAAAATAGAAGCAATAGAATTTGTTGATGTTTCTTCATTCTTTTGATGCTGACGGTAATGGCGCGTGACTGTACCATGTGCAGCTTCTGCTTCAACAACTTTTCCGTCCGGAGTCATGAGAACAGAGGTCATGAGACCAAGTGAACCAAAACCTTGAGCCACGATATCTGATTGAACATCACCATCATAATTTTTACACGCCCAAACGTAACCACCTGACCATTTGAGTGCAGAAGCAACCATGTCATCAATTAGACGGTGTTCGTAATTTAGTTCACGGTTTTCAAATTCATCTTTAAATTCCGTATCAAATATTTCTTGAAAAATATCTTTAAAACGGCCGTCATAAGCTTTCAGAATGGTATTTTTTGTCGAAAGATAAACAGGAACATTCCGTTGTAGGCCATAATTGAAAGATGCGCGTGCAAAATCACGGATTGACTCATCAAGGTTATACATAGCCATGGAAACACCTGCACTCGGGGCATCAAAGACATCATGCTCAATAACTTGACCGTCATCACCAACAAATTTGATGCTTAATTTTCCTTTGCCAGGGAATTTAAAATCAGTTGCTTTATACTGATCACCAAAAGCATGACGCCCAATAATAATTGGTTTTGTCCAATTGGGAACAAGACGTGGAACATTTTTGCAGATAATAGGTTCACGAAAAATGACTCCTCCCAAAATATTGCGGATTGTGCCATTGGGTGACTTCCACATTTTTTTCAAGTTAAATTCTTTAACACGTAATTCATCAGGAGTGATAGTTGCACATTTTATGCCAACTCCATATTGTTTGATAGCATGAGCAGAATCAATCGTTACTTGATCGTTAGTGGCATCTCGATTGGTAATGGAGAGATCATAATATTTAAGATCAATATTGAGATAGGGATGGATCAATTTGTCTTTAATATATTTCCAGATAACACGCGTCATTTCATCTCCGTCGATTTCGACAACGGGATTGTCCACTTTGATCTTTTCCATTAAAGGTCCCTTTTTCTTGTCAGCAATATAAATTACTATAGCATTTTCAGTTCTATGATGAAAAGTAAAAACAAGCACAATAGAAAAAATTCAATTTTATAAAGAAATAGAATAATATAACAATAAGCTACTGTATTATATTTTGAAAAATATAAAAATATTTATAAATAAAATTTAATTTTTATTATTTATTTTTTCTTTTTTATTTTTGAGTTTTATTTATTGTGTTACATAATTCCGTTTCAGATATCGTTTACGTTATCTTGAATGGAGGGGGGATAATGGTTTTTATCAATTCATTTCGGTCACATATAAGGACTGAGGAATATCAGAAGAATAATAGTTCACATGTGAGACAGGGTTTTAATGAAATAGTTCAAGATACTCTTCAAGCCTCACTTGTGTATATTAATACTAGAGATGTTTTTCGTTCAACTGTGTATGACGCATTGCTGTATATTCAAGAATCTTCTAATAATAAAGCGCGAGTTACAGACTCTTCTTCTCATTTGCACAGTGTTGCTAATTTTGTTGATTGGTTAGGAGAGCTAGCTGATGATGGTGTTTCACCATTTCAAGATTACGATGGTACTCCAAAGAAATATTTTCAGATTTATGTTCCCGTAACAGTAAATGATGATCAATTGAAGATTTTTCTGAATTCCTTAGATAAAGAAGAGAAATTGTCTAACGGAACACAAGTTTTATTGGACATTACAGAAAATGATTCTGCTAAAGTATATAATCAATCAGATGTAGAAAATTTCGCTAAAAAGTTGACTAGTTGGAAACAAAGCAATATATCTAGCGCGATATGGGATCGTCGTATGATTGATGAGGAATCAATTCAACAGTTTCAGCAAGAAAGTAAGCAGATATTTACTGGAGCTATAGGATCTATTCGATTTTCTATTATTTATTAAATATTTTCTTTAATCATTTGATAAATTTTATAAAAAATTAAATTTGATGACCAGATCTTTGAAAGATTGCACCCTGTACATGAATTGATGAATAAGATTCTATTCCCAAATCTTCAGAAGAATTTGCATAATATTTATCGTAGAGAACATAAGGTGGACTTTAATATCAATTGGGGTTTGCTGGTACTGAGTTGGTCTTTTTAATTTTTTCATGGAATAAAGTGACCATTAACTTGTTATACAGATTACAAATTATGAGCTGTATATATTTGTAACAATGCTAATGATTTTTAGGAACAAATAATAAAAAAGCCGACTCTAGTTTAATAACGTGATTAGGCACTAATGCGCCTGTTATAGAAAACTGGTACGCCCAAGGGGAATCGAACCCCTGTTTCCGCCGTGAAAGGGCGATGTCCTAACCGCTAGACGATGGGCGCAAACCAGTGATGAGGCTTTATAGAGAGGATCTTTTTACTTCGCAAGTCCTATAAGTGATTTTTTAAAAAAAAACGCATTTTATTGAATAATTTTTGGGTGTTTATGCATGTTGATACAATGCAGATAGCTTTTGGGGGAGAATCTAGAAAAGGTAATATATAAATTAAAGTGATAAAGGTTAATAAAAAATTTGAAATGTGAGTATGATAATAATCGACGATATTGTTTTCAATTTTAGGAAAAAAATGAAAATAGAAAATAAATGGTTTTTACCATTGAAAATTTTTTAGAGCTATTTATTGAAAAACAAATACGTTATGGTGAAGGACGTATTTATTAGAAGATGATCATCTCATTGAAAAATCTTAATTTGTTTTTATAAGACGTATAAATAACATGAAGTTATGTAGAAGTCTGTTTTTTTTCTATTGTAGAAAGCTTTCATCTTTGCAAAAAAAATTAATCAGTATTTGGTAATAAACGCCAACATTTTTTACTAACACTAATTTTAATAGGATTTTATTATATGCCCAAAGCAATTCAGAATGTCTCGAATGGACTTGATCGTATTCTAACGCTTGAATTGGTACGTGTGACTGAACGTGCAGCTGTTGCGGCTGCAAGTTTGCGGGGGCATGGTAATGAAAAAGCAGCTGATCAGGCTGCTGTAGATGCAATGCGTCAGGAGCTTAATCGTTTACCTATTGATGGTACAGTAGTAATTGGTGAAGGTGAACGTGATGAAGCTCCTATGCTTTATATTGGAGAAAAGGTAGGGTTAAGGAATGGACTGGCCGTTGATATTGCGCTTGATCCGCTTGAGGGAACTACAATTTGTGCTAAAAATCTTGCCAATTCGCTTTCAGTGATTGCGATTGCTGAAAAAGGTAATTTACTCTACGCTCCTGATGTTTATATGCAAAAAATTGCAATTGGTCCCGGTTATCCTGAAGGGTTGGTTGATATAGATGCTAAGCCTGAGGACAATATTTTTGCTCTTGCCAAGGCCAAAGGGGTAGCTGTTAATCAGATTACTGTTTGTATTATGGACCGGCCTCGCCATGCAGAACTGATCAGTGAAGTGCGTGCAACGGGTGCATCAATCCGTTTGATTGGTGATGGGGATATTGCTGGTGTTATTCACACAACTGATCCAGATGAAACGGGCATTGATATGTATATAGGTATTGGTGGTGCGCCAGAAGGTGTATTAGCTGCAGCAGCTTTACGCTGTATTGGTGGGCAGATACAAGCGCGTTTACAGCTTGATACACAAGAAAAAATTACGCGTGCTTCTAAAATGGGAATTACTGATCCTAATAAAGTTTATACAATAGAAGAGATGGCAAAGGGAGATATTTTGTTTGCTGCAACAGGGGTAACAGATGGTAATATGCTTTCTGGTGTTAAATTTACTCGTGATTATATCCAGACAGAAACAATCGTGATGCGTTCACATACTGGTACAATTCGTAATATTAAGGCACAGCATAAAGATCGATCAAAATTTAGCTGATGCGCTTTTCTGGTTATCGCTTTAAACGATGATACGTATGTTTAACGAAATTATACTGCTATAAAGTTTCAAGATGAATTAAAATGTTGCTTCGTTAATTACAGTAATTGAATGGAGTGCACCCAGCCGTTTCTATCTTCTATATTTCCTTTTTGGATATCAATCAGTTGTGTGCGGAGCTTTGCTGTGGTTTCACCAATCATTTCATTACCAATTATAAATTCTCCACCTTTATATTTGAAACGACCAATCGATGTGATAGCAGCAGCAGTACCACAGGCAAAAGCTTCTTTGAGCTGATTGTTTTGTACATCTTTTTTAAGAGCTTCAAAAGCATAAGGGCGCTCTTGTACTGTTAAACCCATTTGTTGTGCTAACTTCAAAATTGAATTACGGGTTATCCCTGCAAGAATATTACCATTAAGAGCAGGTGTAACAAGAGTATTATCTGCCATAACAAAGCAAATATTCATACCTCCGAGTTCTTCAATCCATTGACGTTCAGTTGTATCAAGGAAGAGCACTTGATTACAATTATTTTGGATTGCATTTTTTTGTGCGAGTAAACTTGCTGCATAGTTGCCTCCACATTTAGAAGTTCCTGTACCGCCTGGACCAGTGCGACTATAGTCTGTTTCAATCCATACACAGATCGGTTTTTCTTTTCCTGTGAAGTACAACTCAACTGGAGATGCTATGATACAGAAAATATATTCTCGAGAAGGACGAATTCCTAAAAAGCCTTCATTTCCAAACATAAATGGACGTAAATAAAGGCTAGCATTTGGATGATCGGAAACCCATTTTTGATCAATTTTTACTAGTCGATTAATTGTATCTAAAAAGATGTTTTGGGGTAATTCAGGCATCGCTAACCGTTTTGCTGATTCCACAAAACGCTGAGCATTGACATCAGGACGGAATAATAAAATACGTCCATCTTTTGCACGGTATGCTTTTAAACCTTCAAAAACTCCTTGTGCATAATGTAATATAGTACTTGCTGGATTAATTTCTAAAGGTTTGTATTGAGAAATAGTAGCATTATGCCACCCTTTTTTTTCAGTCCATTGAATAACGCCCATATGGTCTGTAAAAAACTGACCAAAACCAGGATTTTTTAAAATTTTTTCACGTTTTTCATCGGATAAAGGTGATGGATGTCTTTCTATTTTAAATGGAAGTGATGATAAGAGAGAATCCATGAACTAAACTTTCTTAGAGAATGTTTTATTTTTGTATATTTTTTTACTGAGAAAATACTGAAATATTTTCAGTATGGCATTATGATAAGAAGTTCTTCAATATCAGTTATTGTGATAAGAAATTCTTTATATCAATACACTATTTCAGAATTTAAATTGAACTAGCCATTTTGCAGCTATTCTTTTGATTATACTTTAAATCGTTATCAAATTATTTGTAATTCCTTATAACTGATTGATTTTATTTGAAAGTAAGTATTTGTAATGTTAAGGCTTTTAAGAAGTCACCAGGTAGTAATATGTTCAAGAAGAGATTTTAACACGGCGTTTTTTAATAGGCTCAAAATCGTAATACCTTCCATCATTTATAAATAAAATTCTTTAAATGAATAAATTTAATAAAATATAACTGAGGAAGAAAATTTACAACAACTGATATAATAATATCTAAGATAAGACTTCCTAAGAATAATTAACAATTTGAGCAGTAATAAACTCAATATAATATAGCGGTAGTTTTAGTAGCTTATTTAGCTGTAATGAAACAACTTCCTCCAGAACTTTTAATATCTTCACAAAGGCTTATAGCTTCATCACGATTTTGAGTTTGAATACGAACACGATAGTAAAGCCCTTTTTCTGGTATGCTTGTGGGGTAAATATTTAACACATGAGTACCAATAAGAGATCTAAATTTAGATTTTAGATTTCTCAAAGAATCTTCAGCTAACTTTAGTGTTGGTTGGGATGCAAGTTGAACATAGTAATTTCCTAAATTTTGCGCCGTTGTTTGTGTTGATGGATTTGAGCGGGAAACGACCTGCGTTTGTGCATGTAAACTTGGCTTAGTCAATGAAGGTACCGGTATAAATAAAGCATCACTTTTTCCCATGATATTATGGGTAGAAGTATTTCCTGCAATGATTGTATCAATATTTTCTTTAGAATAACTTTCCTGTTCGCTGATATCAGAGGAGTGTGAAGATATTTCAGATGTAACTTGAGATTTTTCAACGACTTCAGGCTGATATACGGTGGTTTTTTGTACATAGCGATTTGAAGTTAATGATCTTGTACCATCTGGTCTCACGATAACTGTTTGAACTTCTTGTGTTGGAGTAGCATGATTAGGATCTTCTACATTTTCATTATTTATTGAAGTCAAAGCTCTTGTGCCATCTGGCTTTACAATAACAGTCTGAACTTCCTGTGTTGGCATAGTATGATTCAGAGCTTCTGTGATTGTATCTTCAACATTGTCGTACATTTCAGGAGAAGATGATGCGGTGTTTGCAGACGCTAATTCATTTAGTTCTGTTAAAAGTTCAGGCTGTTCAGAAGCGTCAATAAGAAATTTTTGCGTATTTTCTTTCTTTTCATCTCTCTCAGTTATTTGATTATAAATATTTAAATTATGTATAATGTTATTTTCAGTGTCAGTTGTTTCCGGTTTAACTTTAAAAGGTACATTATCAGAATGAATTATAGGTGAATTTTCGCTTTCATTTGATGACATAAAAAAGTGAAGATAGTTTATAAAAGCAATGACTATCGCGATTAAAAAAACAGCACTTCCGATAAGACCCTTACTAATAATAAAATTTTTCCAAATAGGCGTTGTTAATTTATGTGCTGATTTTTCATTTGTGAATCTATATTGTAAATTCTCTGGAAAAGAGGAAGAATATCCTTTTTTTTCAAAGAGATGATAATTGGCATTTTTTTGCTGAGTATTTATGTGTAAATCCGCCTTTGGGTTTTTCTCAGGGGTATGAAAAAGTTCGTTAAAAAATTTACTTTGTTTTTGCGAAAAATCGTTTTCTGAAATATTTCCCACATTAAATACGTCAGAAAACTCTTTTTTAAGTCCATCAGTAGGCCTATCTTCTTTAGGTTTTTCATACGGAATTTCTGAAACCATGACTGGTTCAGTTTTTTCTACAATTTCCTCTATAAATTTGTAAGTATCAACATCTGGAGGAGGATTGTCGTGGTGAGTGGAGTTATGTGCAAAAGAATTGCCTTTTTGTGTAGTCTTTAAGCTCATATAATTTAAGTTATCCTGATTATATTGAGCTTTTTTTATATCAACTTCCTGTTGTAAGGGCTCTCTTTTGTGAGATTTGGGATAATCAATAATATGCTCTTCTTGTGAGAGATCTTCTAAATCAAGCGGTTTATTGGTTTGTGGCGAATTTAAAAAAGATGAGACAGCACTTGTTATGTTACTCATTGAAGCGTTATCTCTATTCTGCGTCGTCTTAAGAGATGAAGAAGAGGAAGATCTTTGTATACCGCTATACTGGTCTTTTTCTAAAGTTTGTTGATCAGTAGGCATCCCATGTGAAGAGTTTGACGGTTTATAATAGGAGTTTTCACTATTATAGGGGGCTGATTGTGTGCCAATAATATCTGAATGATTTGCTTTAGTTTGTGAAAAAGGTACAGCGTTTTTATGTGCTGTTTTAGTAGTTGAAGTTCTATCATTTATATCTGCATTAAGAGGAAAATCCTCTAATTTTTCATTAAAATGATCCTCTGCGAAAAAAGGATCAATATGTGTTGCTGTTTGTTTGTTTCGTAGTATTTGATTTTTTTGAATGGGTAATGGGGATAGTGTGTTTAAAATTTTCTCTTCAGCATTGTTAAGGGAAGAAGAGTGCATTATCTCAGATAAAAAATCATTTTCTTCAGGAGAAACAGAGGAAACAGTTGAAGAAGGAGTGTTTACTGTTTCTTGGTTATTGACGTGAAATGGCAAATCTGCTGGTTTATCTTTCTCGTCAAATGAAAATTGATCAGTTAAATTATTTGCAAATTCCTCATCCAAGAAAGGCAGATCAAAATCATCATTTTGGAAATGAGTTTTAGGAGATTGAGGGATTAAATGATCAGATTGTGATGAAGCTTGAGTATGCTGAGAGCCTTGATTTTCATTTTTACGGTTTAAAAATTGCGTGAATCTCTCTAAAGGATCATAATGCTCATGATCTTGCTTCTCTTCTTGCTGATATTTGTGATCCTTTTCCCTCATAAATTTTCTCACATAATGATCTGCACTGAATGCATTATTAATTCTAAATACTATTTTAAAATATCAGCTTTTTCAAAAAAAGAACATCAAAATATATTTAGCAAATTATAAATCTTATATATTTATACAATTTTTTCAACGCATTTCTGTAGGTGCTTTTACTTCTACAATTTTAAGTCCTGATGACAGAACATTAATAAATGCTTGAACCAATCCTAATCTAGCTAATGATAATTTTTTATTGTTAGGCTTAATAAAACGTAACTCAGGATTATCATTCCCTTTATTCCAATGTCCGTGGAAATTTGAGGCAAGATCATAGAGATAAAATGCTAAGCGATGTGGCTCTTTATACACTATGGCTTGTTCAATAATGCGTGGATATTGGGCAAGTTTGTGTATCAATGATATTTCACTGTCATTTGTTAATTGATCAAGATGGGCAATCATTAAGTCGTTTGAAGGATTCTCAATCTGAAGATTCTCTTGCGCTTGACGAAACACAGAATGACAACGCGCATGTGCATATTGTACATAGAAAATAGGGTTGTCTTTTGATTGTTCTGTTACTTTTTCTAAGTCAAAATCAAGAGGTGCTTCACATTTACGATAAAGCATCATAAAGCGCACTGGATCACGGCCGACTTCTTTTACAACATCACGAAGGGTGATAAATGATCCCTCTCTTTTAGACATGCGTACGGGATGACCATTACGAAAAAGCTTAACCAATTGACACAAGAAGGCTGTTAATTTGGCTTTGTTTCCAGAAATTGCTTTTGCTACTGCTTCAAGTCGTTTCACATAGCCAGCATGATCTGCTCCTAGAACATAGATCATTTCATCAAAATGACGGTGAAACTTATCACGAAAATAAGCAACATCAGCAGCAAAATAAGTATAAGAGCCATCAGATTTAATTAAAACACGATCCTGATCATCACCAACATCGGTTGAGCGGAATAATGTTTGCTCGTGTGGTTCCCAATCTTCTAAAGTTTGCCCTTTAGGTGGTGATAACTTACCTTTATAGACATACCCATTTAAAGTAAGGTCATTAATTGTATTCCGAATAGCTTGCGCATTATTCATATAAAGCATTCGTTCTGAAAAAAAGACATCATGATGAATATTCAAAGTCGCCAGATCTTGGCGAATCATGGTCATCATTGCATCGATTGAGCGCTCTTTTACTATAGATAAGGCCTTCTCATTATCCATAGTGAGTAATTTGTCACCAAACTCTTGAACAAGTGATTGTCCCAATGGTATTAGGTATTCACCAGGGTAAAGTCCTTCTGGAATTTTATTAATTGTTTCTCCAAGTGCTTCACGGTAGCGCAACAATACAGAAGCAGCAAGAATTTCAATTTGTTTACCAGCATCATTAATGTAGTATTCTTTAGTAACGTTATAGCCAGCGAACTGAAGCAAATTAGCAAGAACATCTCCAACAACAGCACCTCGACAATGTCCAACATGCATTGGACCTGTTGGATTTGCGGATACGTATTCAACATTGACCTGTTTTCCTTGTCCTATTTGAGTACGGCCATAATCTGTCCCCGATGTAATCATTAATTTCAGTACATCGTGCCAAAATGATTTGGTAAGCTTGATATTTATAAATCCAGATCCAGCAACCTCAAGATGATCAATGGATGGATCATCTTTTAGAAGTGCTATAATTTTTTCTGCGAGTGTACGCGGATTAAGTCCAACGGATTTTGCAAGAACCATAGAAGCATTGGTTGATAAATCACCATGTAAGGAATCTCGTGGAGGATCAACAGTGATTTTTGATAAATCCAAATTTTCTCCATTTTTTCCTTTTATATCAGATTCTTTGAGCGATTTTTTAATTTTTTGCTCGAAATTTTTAAAGACGTTCATATTCAAATTCCATATTGTATTTAAAACCAGTTAAACAAAATCGACTTTTTGGTCAAACAATCGTTGGTATTCACGTAAGGCATAGTGATCAGTCATGCCTGATAGGAAGTCAGAAATGACACGTGCTAATTCTTGGTCTGTTAAGTGAGTTGTTTTATTGTACCAATTTTCAGGCATAAGATTTGGATTGTTACTATAACAATTAAATAATTTTTGTATGATATACTGTGCTGTATTTCGACGCTTGATGACTTGATCATGGTAGTAGAGATTTTTGAAAAGAAAATCTTTTAGCTGTTTTTCTTGCATGGCCATTGCAGGAGAAAAGGTAACAATCATCTGTCCCGCTTGGTGAACATCATTTGTATTTTGGGGTTTGATGAGTGCTAAGTTTTTTTCTGATTGTTGAATAACATCTTCGACCATGATTGTTATTTGTCTTCGCACTAATTCATAACCACGTCGAGCTTGATCAAGCTGTGGATATGTTTGTTCAATGTCATTTAACAGTGAAGCTGTAAGAGGAATTTTTTCGAACTGACTTAATGTTAAATAATACGAACGCAAACCATCATCAACATCATGAGCATTATAAGCAATATCATCAGCAATAGCAGCACACTGTGCTTCTAATCCTGCAAAGCGATCAAGCTCAAGATCTTGTTGCTCATTATATTGCAGAATATCAATTGGAATATTTTTATTACTAGAATGAGGACCTGCAAGAGGACCGTTATGTTTTACAAGTCCTTCTAGTGTTTCCCACGTGAGGTTAAGTCCGTCAAAATTTGCGTAACGCTGTTCAAGTTTCGTAACAATGCGTAATGTTTGTGCGTTATGATCAAAGCCACCATAGGGAGCCATTGATTCATCAAGGGCTTCTTCTCCGGCATGGCCGAAAGGGGGGTGTCCAAAATCATGAACAAGAGCGATGGCTTCAGCCAGATCTTCATCAAGATGTAGCGCACGGGCTAATGTACGTGCAATTTGAGACACTTCAATTGAATGGGTAAGACGGGTACGATAATGGTCGCTTTCATCAGCAATGAATACCTGGGTTTTATGTTTAAGCCGTCGAAATGCATTAGAATGAATAATGCGATCCCGATCCCTTTGAAAAGGAGTGCGTGTTGTGCTTAGAGTTTCACAAAATAGTCTTCCACGGCTTGTTTGTGGGTTTGTGCTGTATATCGCTCGAGATTGATAATGGATATTGCTGATATTCATTGCAAATTATTTATTCTCATTTTAAACTTAGTGTTAGCTTATTATTAACAGCTTTTACCTGTTTAGGATATTCTCTCTCACTAGCTTAATGCAAGGATATATAAAAATGACTGTGAGTGTATCAGATTTTGCTGCTGAACGGATTGCAAAAATACTATCAAACGAACCTAATAAGATAGCATTACGTATTTCTGTTGAGGGTGGTGGATGCTCAGGTTTTTCTTATAAATATGATTTAGTTTCTACACGTAAAGAGGATGATTTCGTTATTCAAAAAGGTGGGGCGGTTATATTCATTGATTCAATCTCTCTTTCTTTTATGAAAGGAGCTCAAATTGACTTTGTAGACGATCTTATGGAGCAATCGTTTCAAATTCATAATCCCAATGCTGTTTCGTCATGTGGTTGCGGTGTTAGTTTTTCAATTTAGAATTTTTATTTTGTAATATTGTTGCTTGAAAACATTGTCACTTTAGTCAACAATATAAAAATGAATGCCTTAACAAAAATATTACATCAGATTTTTTGGCTAGTCGCAATATTTATCTTGTCAGTTGGGAGTTATAGTGCCTTTTCTAAGGAGGAAAGAGTTAAAAATCTGCAACAAGAACGGTTAACAGATTCCATTATACATTCTCAAAATAATGAAGAAGAAACTTTATCTCAGGCTACACTAATAGTGCACGCTCGATTAATGAACAACAGCGAAAATATCACGAAAGGATTGGTGTGGCGAATTTATGCCCCTGTCTTAATGGGGGATAAATTGCCGTTGATTGCAACTTTTGAAGGTGGTAGCGCACATTTTGACCTAGAAGCGGGGAGCTATCTTGTGCATGTTTCGTTTGGCCATGCAAGCGCAGTGCATCGTGTCAGCTTAGAAAAAGGACAACAGCTTGTCAAAAATTTTAATCTTGAAGCTGGTGGTGTTATTTTAAACAGCACAGTGCTTAATGGTATAATCAATGAAAAAGAATTGAATTTCACTATATATGAAGATGCAAAGGAGACTGATGATACTGGTGTCATTCTGTCAAATGTAAAACCTCAGTCACTTGTACGTTTAAAAGCTGGTTATTATCACGTTGTTTCTTATTATGGTTCAATTAACGCTATTATAAGTGCTGATATCCAAGTAGATGAAGGTAAAATTACTGAAGTAAGCCTCGAGCATCAAGCCGCTCAAATCTTACTAAAGTTGGTGCGTCAAGAAGGAGGAGAGGCGCTAGCAGATACGAGTTGGTCTATTACCAATGATTCTGGTGATATTATTTATGAAACAGTTGGTGCTTATGTTCCACTTGTGTTAGTCGAAGGAGATTATATTGCGATTGCTAAAAATAAAGATCAAATTTATCAAAAGGTTTTTTCAGTCATCTCTGGTTACGACAAGGATGTGAGTGTGATAGCAGACACAGACATTATGCAAAAATTCAATGAAACAGAAGATTGATCATCATTTGTGAATGTAAATCATAATTATTAAAGGTGAGCACAGAATTTTGCTAACAGGCTTTTCAATATTTAGTGTGTTTTTTGCTGGTGCATTGTCATTTTTATCACCGTGTGTTTTGCCATTAGTACCACCTTATTTATGCTATATGGCAGGTGTTAGTATTGACGATTTTCGTTCAGAAAACCGAAGTGAAAAAGTATCTGTACGTTTAGCACTTTTATTTTCTTCTATTGCTTTTA
This sequence comes from Bartonella bacilliformis KC583, assembly GCF_000015445.1. Lineage (NCBI taxonomy): Bacteria > Pseudomonadati > Pseudomonadota > Alphaproteobacteria > Hyphomicrobiales > Bartonellaceae > Bartonella > Bartonella bacilliformis. The sequence continues at coordinate 765,360 of NC_008783.1, forward strand.
TATTTGGTTTTACGACTGTTTTTGTCGCATTGGGTGCAAGTGCGAGCACAATTGGCAAATTTATAGGCTATTATCGTGATTGGTTAGTTATTTTTTCTGGAATTATCATTATCATTTTTGGTTTGAATTTTTTGGGTATTTTAAAGATTAATTTTTTATCTCGTGAAGTACGTATTCAAATGCGCAAAATACCTACTGGACCTTTAGGGTCTTATATTATTGGTTTAGCTTTTGCATTTGGTTGGACGCCCTGTATTGGCCCAATTTTGGGGCCTGTTATAACGCTTGCAGGAACAAAAGAAACTGTAGGGGAAGGTGCTATGCTTTTAGGAATCTATTCTTTAGGTCTTGCAGTGCCTTTCGTGTTAGCAGCTTTCTTTTCAGGAATTTTTATGAGATTTTTAGAATCTTTTCGTATTCATTTAGGAAAAATTGAAAAGGCTATTGGCATTTTTCTCATCATTACGGGTATTTTGTTTTTGACAGGATCTATCCATGATTTTTCATTTTGGCTTTTAACAAATTTTCCTTTGTTAAGTGATGTTGAGGCTATCAGTTGACATGATGCTACGAATATATCTGATTTTTTTTATTAATTTTGTGTGTTTTTATGGTTAGGAATTGTCTTTCTATTGTTCTTGCAGCAGGTGAAGGGACGCGTATGAAGTCGCCTCTTCCCAAGGTTCTTCACAAAATAGCTGGGCTACCACTTGTATGTCACGTAATAAAACAAATAGAATTAGCAGGTTCTTTACAATTGGCTGTAGTTGTAGGATCCGGTGCTGAAGATATCACTAAAGTTGTTCAATCATTTACAAAAAATGCAATGATTTTTGAACAAAAAGAGCGTTTAGGTACGGCGCACGCTGTTTTATCTGCTCGGTTAGCTTTGCAAGAAGAAGTTGATGATATTCTCATTGTTTTTGGTGATACTCCCTTAATAGAACATAGTTCATTGGTACGTATTCGTGCATTTCTTGCTGATGGAGCGGATGTTGTTGTAGCTGGTTTTTATGCTTCTGATCCAACAGGTTATGGTCGTCTTATTAAGAAAAATGGTAAGCTTATTACCATTGTAGAAGAAAAAGATGCAAGTGATGAAGAGAAGAAAGTTTCCCTTTGTAATGGTGGAATAATGGCTCTTAATGGGAAATATGCACTTTCTCTTTTAAATAAGATTGATAATAATAACATGCAGCAGGAATATTATTTAACAGATGTTGTTTCTATTGCATCGCGCCAAAATTTAAACATTCAAGTTGTTGAAATTCCTTTTGATAATGTTATCGGTATTAATAATTGTTTTGAGCTTTTTGAAGCTGATGCTTTGTGGCAAAAGCGTAAAGCGCGCGATCTTATGTTATCTGGTGTTACAATATTAAAACCAGAAAGTGTTTATTTTTCTTATGATACAGAAATTGAACCAGGTGTTTTGATTGAGCCAAATGTTTATTTTGGGCCAGGAGTAAAAATACAATCGGGTGCAGTCATTCGTGCATTTAGTTATTTAGAAGGGGCTGTTGTTGGCAGAGATGCGCAAATTGGTCCTTATGCACGTTTACGTTTTGGAACGGAGTTAGAACGGTCGGTTAAAGTTGGGAATTTTTGTGAAATTAAGCAAGCAAAAGTAGGAGAATTTTCTAAAATCAACCACTTGAGTTATATTGGTGATACAGAAATTGGTACAAATACCAATATTGGGGCTGGTGCAATTACGTGTAATTATGATGGTTTCAATAAACATAAGACTGTGATTGATGATGATGTTTTCATCGGTTCTAACTCGGTGCTTGTGGCTCCATTAAGTATAGGGAAGGGATCCTATATTGCTTCAGGAAGCGTTATTACTGAAGATGTTCCTATAAATAGTATGGTTTTTGGGCGAGCACGGCAGGTAATAAAAGAGGATCGTGCAATAAAATTACGTGCACATTTGTCAAAAAATAAACGAAATAAGTAATTGTTTTTAGTCTATTTGGGAGCTTCACACTAATTTAATAATAATTGTGCGGAGATTTATTCTTAGATTTACCATACTATGTTCAGTTTATATAGTAATTTCAAATCTTGAATGAAGTTAGTTTATTATGTTACGAGATTACCACCATAAATCTGGTATGTGGATTGGAGCCTTTTAATGTGCGGAATTATCGGAATTTTTGGAAATAGGCCTGTTGCCTCCTACCTCATTAATGGTTTAAAGCGTCTTGAATATAGGGGGTATGATTCATCCGGTTTAGCAACAGTGCATAATAGTAATCTTCACTGCATTCGAGCCGAAGGTAAGTTAGTTAATTTAGAAGAAAAACTGAAAATAACGTCTTTGAAAGGGAATGTAGGGATTGGGCACACGCGTTGGGCTACGCATGGAGTTGCTGTAGAGCGGAATGCTCATCCTCATATGACAGAACGGCTTGCGATTGTTCATAATGGTATTATTGAAAATTTTTTAGAATTAAAAAGAGAACTTATTGAAAAGGGTTATATTTTTGAAACAGAAACTGATACTGAGGTTATTGCTCATTTAATTACGCATGAATTAAAAAACGGTCTTTCTCCGCAGGAAGCGACACGCGCAAGCTGGAAAAGACTACGAGGTTCTTTTTCTATTGCTCTTATTTTTAAAGGTGAAGACAATCTTATGATTGCTGTTCGCTCCGGTCCACCTTTAGCAATTGGCTATAACAAAGGTGAATTTTTTGTAGCATCAGATGCAATTGCTTTATCTTCATTTGTAAATCACATAAGCTATATGGAAGATGGTGATTTAGCTGTTCTTACGCGTGAGGGAGTGACAATTTACGATGCAGATAATCAACTGGTAGAACGCCCTATTACAGCGTTATTGGATGGAGATTTATCAGTCTCTAAAGGTAATTACCCTCATTTTATGCGTAAGGAAATATTTGAACAACCTGAAATTATTTCCCATAATTTAGCGCGTTATTTTGATTTTGGAAGTTATACAGTTCGCCCACTTGAAAATTTTATTGATTGGAGAAATATTAACCGATTATCATTTTCAAGTTGTGGAACTGCGTATTATTCAACTTTAGTTGCACGCTATTGGTTTGAAAATTTTGCTTCTTTGAGTGTTGATAATGATGTGGCTTCTGAATTTCGTTATCGGGAGCCTCCTCTAGCAACTGATGTCTTATCAGTGTTTGTTTCTCAGTCTGGTGAAACAGCGGACACACTGGCATCCTTGCGTTATTGTCGAGATCGTGGTGTAAAAACAGCAGCAGTTGTTAATGTTGAGCCATCGACAATGGCAAGGGAAGCTGATTTTGTTATGCCAATATTCGCAGGTACAGAAATTGGTGTTGCTTCAACAAAAGCTTTTATTTGCCAATTATCAACACTTGCTTCTATGGCACTTAGTGCAGCTAAGCAGCGTGGACATCTTTCAGAAACTACAGAGCAACAGCTAGTTCGGCAGTTGGCAGAAGTGCCACATATTTTAAATAAAGTTTTAAAGTTAGATGATAAAATTAAGAAACTTTGTCATGATTTAGTAAATGTAAAAAGCGTTCTTTATCTTGGGCGTGGTACTTCTTATCCAATTGCTTTGGAGGGTGCACTTAAGCTAAAGGAATTATCTTATATTCATGCTGAAGGTTATGCAGCGGGTGAGTTGAAACACGGTCCGATTGCGTTAGTTGATGATAAAATGCCAGTTATTGTTGTTGCACCTTATGATAAATGGTTTGAAAAAACTTTTTCTAATATGCAAGAAGTCGTGGCACGTAATGGCCGTATTATTTTAATAACGGATGAAAAAGGAGCAGCGGCGGCATGTCTTGATTCTGTGTCGACAGTTATTTTGCCAGACGTTCCAGAATTTATTGCTCCGATTGTTTATGCTTTACCTATTCAGTTAATTGCTTATCATACGGCTGTTTTATTAGGAACAGATGTGGATCAGCCGCGTAATTTGGCAAAATCAGTAACTGTTGAGTAAAAATCATTTTCATCTTTGGAGATTATTAAAAGATGAAGGAGGTCTTTATCAATGAAGATAAAGCTCTTTATTTATTTTACTTAGGCTATTTAAAACATGTCGCCAGTAACAGTTGAGTGTATTTTGCATGTTTAGCAGAAAGAAAAATCACTCATGATAGTGCATTCTATTTTAGAATAGTCAAAGCCTATCTGATTATTTTCAAAAAAAATTCTTTTTTTTATTAGCCTGCACGTAAGAGTTGAATAGCATAATCTCTTTTAAAAAGATAAAGGAGTAAACGTAGGGCCTTTCCTCGTTCTGAGGAAAGAGTAGCATCACGTTGTAAGAATAAACGTGCATCTTTTCTTGCCATCGATAAAAGATCGCTATGCACTGCAAGATTTGCTATATGAAACTCAGGCATACCGGATTGTCGGGTTCCCAAGAGCTCGCCTTCACCCCGCAAACGCAGGTCTTCTTCAGCAATTATAAAACCATCTTCTGTACTGCGCATGATATTAAGACGTGCTGCCGCTGTTTTTGTTAGTGGACCTTTATATAGCAGAATACAAGATGATTTTTTTTCTCCTCTTCCAACGCGTCCGCGTAATTGGTGCAACTGTGAAAGACCAAAATGTTCTGCATGTTCGATAACGATAATCGAAGCATCAGGAATATCCACTCCTACTTCAATGACTGTGGTTGCAACCAAGATACGTGTTTTTCCGCATTTAAAGGAAGCCATTGCCGCATCTTTTTCATTCGTAGACATTTTCCCATGTATCATACCTACACAGTCTCCGAATTGTTCATATAGAGTAGCAAAACGGTTTTCAATCGAGGTCAGTTGAAGGGTTGTAGATTCCTCTACCAAAGGACAGATCCAATAAAGTTTTTCTCCTTTTTCTAATGCTGATGCAATGCGCTCTATCAGTTCATTGATCCGTTCTAAGGGAAGCGTTGCCGTTGTGATTGGTTGGCGCCCAATTGGCTTTTCTGTAATTTTTGATACATCCATGTCACCAAAAGTTGTTAATACCAGAGTACGTGGTATAGGAGTTGCAGTCATAACCAGCATGTCGGGCTTATGTCCTTTTGCCGTAAGAGCAAGGCGTTGGTGTACACCAAAGCGGTGCTGCTCATCAATAATGGCTAAAGAAAGATTATGGTAAGTAACGTTTTCTTGTATCAAAGCGTGAGTGCCGATGATAATAGAGGCGTGTCCTGATGAAATGTCATTTAGGATATTTGTGCGCGTTTTTCCTTTTTCTCGTCCAGTTAAGAGAGTTGTTTGTAAACCAATTTTTTCAGCAAGAGGAGCAATTGTAGAAAAATGCTGTCGGGCCAAAACTTCTGTTGGTGCCATTAAGGCTGATTGTCCTAAATTTTCAGCAATTTGCGCTATTGCCATTAGTGCAACGACGGTTTTTCCTGTTCCCACATCGCCTTGAAGAAGCCTTAACATGGGTTCAGGTGAAGCTAAGTCATTCGCAATTTCCTTTATCGTTTTTTTTTGTCCATTGGTTAGTTGGAAGGGTAAGGATTTAAGCAGTTTTTCAGTATAGGTTCCTGTTGATAAACGAGAGACTCCTGTAAGAGATTTAGTTTGTAATCGCACAAGACCAAGAGCTAATTGACAAGCAAGCAATTCATCATAGGCAAGACGTTTACGTGCGGTACTTTCCAAGGATAAATGACAGGGATCTATAGGATCATGGATACAACGTAGAGCAACAGAAAAAGAAGAAAAATTTTGTTGTTTTTTTACACTTTCATCTATCCATTCTGGTAAAAAAGGAACATGCTCAAGAGCATTTTGCACGACACGTCGTAATGTTTTTGCTGATAGTCCAGCGGTAGAGGGATAAATAGGTTCGATTAATGGTATCTGATTAAATTCCTCACTAAATGCTATATGATCGGGATGAACCATTGAAAGCTGTTTATTAAACCGTTCAATTTTACCTGATACAATGACTGTTTTTCCCTCTGGGAGCTGTGTTTTCAGCCAAGAGCTTCGGGCATGAAAAAATACCAAATTTATTTGACCTGTTTCGTCGTGACCAATGACACGATAAGGTAATGATTTGAGGTTGGTTGGTGGGGGTTGATGCTGGTCGATAGTGATTTTTAGGGTAACAATTTGACCTTCTTGTGCACAAGCAATGCTGGGTTGCATTCTACGGTCTATAACCGAATGGGGCATCAACTGAAGCAAATCAATAAGTTGGGGTTCACGTTGTGCAAGATCAATGTTTAAAACCTTAGCCAATAAGGCACATATCTTGGGGGTAATTCCAGGTAAAGTACGAATAGAGGATAAAAGAGGATTAATGAGGTTTAAGCACATAAGAAAATTTAGCGTGCTCTTTTTGTTTTTTCTAGTGTTTTTAAGAGCTTTTTGGGGATAAATCTTCAATAGACAAGACGAGTTATTTCATTTTTAATTTGGTCATTGGGTAAAAACCAAGAGGGTGAAGTGTGAACTAAGAATTGCATCGAGCATCAGAGGGGATCCAGCTATAAATATTTTGGTCGTGAAAAACTCCATTTAAGTATTCAGCTTCTCTAAATGTTGCTTCGTGTACAAAACCGCAACGCTTTGCAACTGCATTGCTTCTTTGGTTAACAGTAGTGCATCTGATGACAAAGCGATGAAGAAAACGACGTGAAGAATAATGCTTAACAAGAGCGTTCACTGCTCGCGTAATGATACCATTACCTTGAACTCTTTTGTCAAGCCAATATCCAATATATCCGCTTTTATTCACGTGATCGATAGTGTGGAGAGAAACTAAACCAACCGGATTTTCATTAAATAAAATAATATGTGTTTTTTCCTTGTCATGTTGATGTGCAAGAAAACAAGAGTCAAGATAATCGGCTGTATCACACTCATGATTAACAGAAGGCGGCCATGCCATAAACATACTGAAATATTCTTTGTTGAACTGAATGACTTTATATAGCGCAGAGGAAAATTTTCTTGAAGGTGCTTCTAACCGTATATTTTCATCCAAACATATACGTTCTTCCTTATGAAATAAATCTCTGGAAGTGAAAGAGGATGATATCTTTGCAATTAGCACACTGCCTCTTAGCCAAATGTACACTGGTGGTTTTTTACGTGTCCATTCGTTAGAAGCTTGCATATTATAATTACTGCAGCTTCTTATTAAAAAATGTTGACCTTCTGTCAAACCATAATAGCCTTGTGGAGACAGGGAATCATCTTCAAAACAATTAAAGCCAGCCAAAATCTGTTTATCTTGAGTTGAATCTTTATCCCCATCGTTTAAAAGTGTTAGGGAATGATGCCAATTATGTATGGACGTGATCCAGTTGATGCTTAGATTAGTTTGTATAATTTTGGCATCATAATGATTCTTATAACCCAGTGCTTTTCCTATTACATAGCTACTATCTTTGTTCAAGTAGTGATCCAGTTCAAAAATCAGCTTCCATCTTTTAGATAGATTTGGATCATAGCTGTTCAATACATCATGAATGCTCCGGAAAATAGTTTCTGGATCATAATTTTCAGGTTCTGGGTTAGTGAGAAAATCGGTGCTTATATCAAGGTGCCCTGATGATGGCATATGTTCAACAAGAAAGGGAAGCCAGTGATGTAAGGTATCTGTGATTTTGGGATAATTTTCTGGATTAGAGCCAACATAAAGATGGAAGCCCTGCAGATAAAGATGATCAGTGTTCGACAATATAGGTAAAATATCATTGATATACTCTTCTTTTGTTATTCCAAATCGGGAGTATTTACCATTACGATAAAAATGAGAGAGTCTGATGCCTACACCATAGCGTCTGTTTTTATTAACGGCCAATGTATTGAGCTTACGAAGTTCGCTAACGCTATCCACGTAGATGAGAGCGTCTTTTTCCAACGCAAAAGACAAATCTTCAGAGGTTTTTAAGGGACCACCTAAAATGATGCGATCATTAGGAAATCCTGCGAATAAAGCGATCTGGAATTCATCAGCAGAACAAACTTTCGCGTTTAGTCCTTCCTCCGCCAATAATTTGCAAAAGATTCCAAGTGAACAAGATTTAATAGCAACAGCAATGTTGCTATCAGTAAAATACTTTTTGCTGGCTGAAATTAATGTTTTTGCTTTTGCCAAAGCATTGTCGGCATCAAAAAGAAAAAAGGGAAAATCAGTATGGCCTGGTCGACCAGCAATTTCTTTTGCAACCTGAATAATATATTCTGGAACTGTTTTTTGTATCATAACTGAACGCTTACTTACATTTTAAATGGCTGTATTCCATTTGTCCATCAATTTTGTTGATCGTTAGCGTTGGAATAACAGAAATATCAATGTATCGCAATGAATGCATGCCATGTGTATTTTTACATCTTCATCACTCTGAAGAGCAATATTTTGTGGCGTTCAGATTGACATTTTCCTTTTCCTGAAGGACAAGGTTTTATAGCGTTCAGGATAAATGATAGGATTTTTTATGGGGAGAAGACATATGCAAAAATATCCAAGGAAGGGCTTGCACTCATTAAGCAATGGTTTGCAAAGAATTTAAAAGGCTATGTATTATGTTCATTGAAAAAGTTTAGTAACATTGGTGGCTCAATGTTTCTTTACTAAACTTCTTTCATTATTTACAATTTTCATTGAATTGCACACCTACCACTACCACATTGATTAATGAGAGAGGTTCTTGGAAGTCCTCTAGTGCCTCTTCTATGATCTCCTTCTCCAGTACAATTGTCTTGCGAAATATAAAGATTCAAAGGAATTTCATCTAGTTGAGCCATTTGAAAAGTTACTAGTGAATAAAGTCTTCGATTACTCCTAAGTGAAAACTCAGAAAGCAATATTTCTGGATCTCTCGTTGGGTTGAGATAACTCCTAAACTCATCAAAACTCATACTAGCTATGTTTGTAGAAATTAATACGAGCCCTTCATGTGTTCTTAAAATAGGTTGAGCATGACCAATCATACCGCTACCATCCATAGTTGATCTAATAATTACAATATACCAAAGCGTTCCTTCAGGAGCTCTTAATAGATTTTGCAGCTGGCTTCTCATCTCTTCCGGCGTTCTTGCCATAAAGGAAGGTCTCCACTCATATCGGGGTAACAATATTGACGCTGCTGCACGAGTTGTTCTAGTCGTTCGCGTTAAAGTACTCTCTCCTACACGCAAAGGTGTTGTGCCATGGGATATTGTAGCTTCAAGCCTTGCTGCAAGCACAGGGAATCTCTGACGAAATGATATAAATGGGCTTACACCTTCTTGCGTATTAAAGAAATAACCTTCTCCATTGTGACGGGGCCCTCTGAGATGATCCTCTTGCAATTCAGCTAGCATTTGCAAAGTATGCAACATGCAGACGCCGCAAGCGGCAATTGCTTCTCGCCCCGTGGAGCTAGTACTTTTAGCGATTTCCCATAATCTTTTTTTCCATTCTTCAGTAAGGACAAAGCTAGGAGGTAGGGACCTTTTTACCCGTGTCTTAGTAGCATGAACAACATTTTCCTTATTGCCAGGAGCAGGGCAATAAGCCAGTGTATCTCCTAAATTCCCATTGACATAGCGATTCCATCTTTCCATGTCATAAGTAAAAAGAAAATTAGATTGAGGAGAGTTGGTTGTGTCTTGTTCAAGGTAACTAGGCTTCGCTGTATAAGGCTGTCCCCAACTGAAGCCATATTGAGTCACTCTTAAAAAATTCCCCTGATAATCCGTTAAAGCTCCTTCACGTCCAGCCAAAACAGCAATATTCCAAGAGCCGATATCTTGTTGAGCGGTGGTTGTATCTTTACAAAATTTCCAATTTACCCAGTTCCAATCGTCATTAGGGGACTGTTGGGAAGCCATGCAAGACATCACTCCAGAAGAAGGGAAATATCGAGCAATATGGCCATTTTCTGGATTATAATAGAGATCAAAAACGTCTGATTTCGATCCATCGTCTGAAATATAGTATGTAGAGAAACCAGAGCTATGTACAAATTTCCACCCTAAAAACATCTTGAGGTTAATGTTTACAGGGGTAGCAACAGTTTTGATCCAATCCTCCATCGTGATTAAGGTGTGATCGTAGTAATCATCTTTGTTTTTTGAAATATAAGCGTACCATTTATAGTCTTTAACGCGAAACTTTTCATCAGCTGTGTAAAAAGCATTATTTTTAATGGTCCAGCGTTGGTTAGGGTCATTGATCACACAAGGCCTTAATACAATATAATCCCAGTTAGCTGTAGACTTTCTACCAATGCCTGTCACAGAACCAGGCGCAGTCATGCACAGCCAAACCCCATCGACATTCCAGGCGACTCTTTGAAAGACATCATATCGAGCAAATAGAGCACTGGAAGAAGAACAATAGTCAATGTAAACATAACCTTCACCATTTACGAATGCTGGGGCATAACAATAGTGAGCGTTTGTATGCACTTTAACACGAATAGCTTGGTCCTTAGAATTATCAGGGTGTTTCTGCTCTGACTTAGGAGTAAGAGCAGCAAAGGCCGTATGAAGAGTCAGTAATAAGCTAAAAAAGAAATAACACAATTTTAATTTCATTTTGTTATTTTTTACCATAGTGTCGTTGTAATGTTGACAAGCTAATCGAGAAATTCTGTTTAAATATCCTCTTTCCCTCTAGGGAAGAGAAGTCTCTTAGCATTTAGAACAAATAAGACTAATTTATGTTTTGCGTTTATATTAAATTTTTGTGATAAACAGATTGAATATTTACATAACTTAGAATCATTGTCTGTTTCAGAGAAACATGAGGGATCATGATTAGCTATTAGGGTATAAAATGATGTCTCGCCTAATGCGACGGATAGGAAGTACTGATTATATCTTTGTTTATTCTTGATCTTGAGAGTCTAAATATACTCAAACCATTTTCAAAGCACTTGAAGCAATGCAATGGCTTTCAAAGAATTGAAAAGCTGTTACAGAAAAGGCCTATTAGAAAATCTTATTCTATTACCTTTAAAAAACATCAACAAAATCAAGATATTAATTAATATAAAAAACGTAATGGTGCCCCCAGAGAGACTCGAACTCCCGACCCCCTGATTACAAATCAGGTGCTCTACCAACTGAGCTATAAGGGCACATTTCACCGTGAGTAGCATAAAGTTACAAAAAGGAAAATAGAAAATTTCAGATTCCAATAGACATTTTTAAGAATATAAAATTAATAAATTAATCAACTATTGAGTATATGGAAATTACTGGAAAAAGTCGTATCACCTCTTCCGTGAGGAATAGTCCTCAAAGAGTCTCACGTCTTTACATTCTCTAACGTTTAAAAACTAAGTGCATAAATGAGCAGGAAAAAGCACAGTATCGAATTATTATATTTGCTACCGTTCGTGAATTTAGACAACTTATTGATCAGAAAGATATTTTTCTAGCCAGTGAATATTATAATCACCATTAGCAATATCTTGATTGTTAATAAGGTCACGAAACAAAGGTAATGTAGTTTTAATGCCATCAACTACAAATTCATCTAGTGCACGTCTTAAACGCATCATACACTCTAAGCGTGTTCGTCCATGAACGATCAGCTTTCCAATCAAACTGTCATAATAAGGTGGAATATAATAACCAGAATAAACACCTGAATCAACGCGAACTCCTAAACCTCCAGGTGTATGAAAATGCGTAATAAGCCCTGGAGATGGTGTAAAATTAATGGGATCTTCAGCATTAATACGACATTCTATAGCATGGCCAGAGAAGCGAACATCTTCTTGTTTGACAGAAAGCCCTTGGCCAGAAGCAATGCGAATTTGCTCATGGACCAGATCTATACCTGTAATAGCCTCGGTTACAGGATGTTCAACCTGTAAACGAGTATTCATCTCAATGAAATAAAATTCACTATTTTCATAAAGAAATTCAATAGTTCCTGCTCCACGATAGCCAAGTTTAGCGCAAGCATTTGCAACAATATCACCAATTTTTTTCCGTTTTGATTCATCAAGTGCAGGCGAGTTAGCTTCCTCCCATACTTTTTGATGACGTCGTTGCAGTGAACAATCACGTTCTCCTAAATGAATAGCATTACCAGCTCCATCACCCATAACTTGAATTTCAATATGGCGTGGCTTTTCTAGGTATTTTTCGATATAAACTGAATCATCGTTGAAAGCTGCACCAGCTTCTGAACGGGCCGTATGAAGAGCTACAGAGAGTTCTTTCTCAGAACGGACAACTTTCATACCGCGTCCACCACCACCTGCAGAAGCTTTAATAATAACTGGATATCCAATTTCATGAGCAATACGGAAAGCATCAGCGTCTTCAGTTACTGCTCCATCAGAGCCTGGGACGATAGGGATACCAAGCTGTTTAGCTGTTTTTTTTGCTTCTATTTTATCACCCATGGTGCGAATATGTGCAGCTGTTGGGCCGATAAATGTAATATTATGGGCTTCTAAAATATCTGCAAATTTTGCATTTTCAGAGAGAAAGCCATATCCTGGATGAACAGCATCGGCTCCTGTGATTTCACACGCAGAAATAATTTGCTGAATATTCAAATAAGAATCGCGAGATGGAGGAGGACCGATACAGACACTTTCATCAGAAAGACGAACATGCATAGCATCAGCATCAGCGGTTGAGTGAATAGCTACAGTTTTAATTCCGAGCTCTTTACAAGCACGTAGAACACGAACAGCAATTTCCCCTCGATTAGCAATGAGGATTTTTTGAATCATAGCAGTCTCTCGCTTCACTCAACAATAATAAGTGGTTCGTCAAACTCAACTGGCTGAGCATCTTTAACAAGAATTGCGGTTACAGTTCCTGAACGTGGTGATGAGATGTGATTCATCGTTTTCATTGCTTCAATGATAAGTAATGTTTGTCCTTCAGAAACATTTTGTCCTATTTCTACGAAAGGTTGTGCACCTGGAGAAGGTGCAAGATATGCTGTACCAACCATTGGAGATGCTATTGTGTTTCTTGATTTTTCTTCTTTCACAGGCGAAGCGACAGTCGTCGGAGCAGAGGTCACATTAGGAGTTGTAACAGGAGCATAAATTACTTGCTCAGAGGAAGCTGAGGTATTTTGGCGTGACACACAAATACGAAGCCCGCCTTGTTCAAGCTCAATGTTAGTCAGATTTGTGTCATTCAAAATCTTTGCAAGGTCACGGATAATGTCCATATTGATTTTTGTATGTTTTGTCTCATCCATTTTTTTTGTTATCATTTTAATTTTTAACTCCTTGACCGGTGAAGATCATCACTTCTTATACTCTTACGACACAATATTTCTAGACTTCTGATTATATTTTTTCTGATGTTTTGCAATACATTTTGAGTTTTAGATCAATTTACTACATAAAATTATATACTTATAAAAAGAAAAATTATACAATCAATGCTTAGTATCTTTCAATAAATTTGATGCGTTAAAGGAAATTGCTTATTGCATGTTTTGTATTATTTCCTTTAAAGTTTCCTTTCCTATAGCTCCAACAAATACCATATTATTAATGATAAAAGAGGGAGTACCAGTGATATTTAATGCAGAAGCAATCTGAATATTTTCGTTAAAAACTTTTTGTAGATTATGGTCTTTCATCATGTTGTGCAGCTCTTTTTCATTTGCTCCCAGTGAAACTGCTACTTTTATAGCTTTAGCTTTATTAGCACGACTTGGATCCGTTAACAGCTCTTTATAAAACTGAGCATATTTTTCTGGAAATTTTTTTCGAAATACATAAGCAACAGTATGTACTGCCATTGAATCAGGACCTAAAATTGGGAAGTCTTTAATAATGACTCGCAGGTTTGGATACTCCTCTATTAAGTTCATTATAATTGAATAAAAATGTTTGCAATACCCACAATTATAATCAAAAAAATTAACAACTACTATATCGCCATTTGGATTTCCTAAAACAGCGTCATGAGAAGAATGAAAAATTTCTTTTTCTAATAATTTGATAACTAGAGCTTGTTTTTCATTTTGTTCTTTCAGTTGTTTTTGAAAAGCAAGTTCCAGTTCAATCATAATTTCTGGGTTTTTAAGTAAATAATCTTTTATAACTTTCTGGATATAATGATCATGGGTGCTTAGTGTAATTTTTTCGCTAAGCTTAGATAGAAAAATAGGATCTTCTAGAAGCTGTATTTTCAAGTTTTCTGTAATTGAGTGATCAAATATTTTCTTTTTGTTTTCTGCATTTGCTAAAGGCAAGAAAGCTAGAATATTTGACATAACTATAATTAAAAATTTCACAATGAAACTTATCATTGAATGTTGTTGTTGGTAAGTCATTTGTGTGTCTTTATCACTTAAAGAATAATTATCAAATATATGGCAAAATATTACATACATGCAACACAGCATTTAACTGTGTTTAAATTTAGCAGGATATCAAGATAATATAGCTGTGAAAAGATTGTCGTATAAGATATATCTTACACGTTTATCTTTTTAAAGATTAGGTTTTGAATGTATTACATTGTTTTTGAAGAAATATACTCCTTAAAAAACATAATTTTTCAGAAATTTACAGGTAGTTATTAGAAGAAGAGATGCATTTTTTTGCAAAATTTTTTTCAAAAACAAAAGACTATTGCATAATTTATAGAAATGAAAGGGTAAATTTAAGCAAGATGGCTTAATACTTAATATTTAGAAAGAGAAAAGTTGCTGTTGAGGATCTGTTTCTTGATAGTGCCCTTCAATGAAAGCCCTTAAAGCTTTTGGATAAAGTTTATGTTCAGCTTTAAGAACTTTTTGCGCTAAACTATCAGTATTATCACAAGGGCATACAGGGACAGCAGCTTGAGCAAGTATCTTTCCTGAGTCCATTTCTTCAGCAACAAGATGCACAGTACAACCCGAGATTTTAACGCCTGCTTCTAAAACTCTTTCATGGGTGTTTAAACCTTTAAATGAAGGGAGAAGAGAGGGATGTATGTTGAGGATTTTATTTTCATAAAGTTTTATGAAATGTGGTGAAATAAGCCGCATATAGCCAGCGAAGCAGATCAAGTCTGGTTGATATTGAGCTAAAATATTAAGAATAGATTCCTCATGCGTTTCCTTGGAAGGATAGCTTTTGCGATCAAAGATATGAATGGGTATATTATTGTCACGTGCTTTTTCAATGCCAGCAGCATGAGGGTTGTCACAAATAACAGCAATAATTTCAGCGGGGTATCCAGTTTGCTTACTTGCTTTAACAAGTGAGACCATATTAGATCCATTGCCAGAAATAAAAATGATAACTTTTTTTTTCATAAACGCAATTCACCCTTATAGACCACTTTTTTACCATGACATTGTGTTAAAACGCCAAGAGAAGTAACAGTTTCTCCTTGTATTTTAAGTGCTTTGCTAAGCTCTTCAACTGAGTTTTCTGCTACAATAATAATCATACCAATACCACAATTAAATGTTCTTAGCATTTCTGTTGTTTGCACTCTACCTTGTTCAGAAATCCATGAAAACACAGGTGGAACATTAATAGCAGAAAGATTAATTTCAGAGCAAAGAGAAGGCGGCAGTATACGTGGAATATTTTCAGGAAATCCACCGCCTGTGATATGGGCGAGAGCTTTGATTCCTTTATAAGTTCGTATAGTTGATAAGAGTGATTTTACATAAATACGAGTTGGCGTGAGAAGTGCTTCGCTGAGGCTGATTTGAGGATTAAAGGGAGCAGGGTGATCCCATTTAAAGCTGCCTTGTTCAACAATTTGCCTAACAAGAGAAAAACCATTAGAATGAATTCCAGATGAGCTAAGACCTAAAATAATGTCGCCTTCTTGCAAGTTTTTTACAGGCAATAGTGCGCCACGTTCAACAGCTCCTACAGCAAATCCTGCTAAATCATAGTCTCCATTTGCATACATTCCAGGCATTTCTGCAGTTTCCCCTCCGATGAGAGCAGCACCTGCTTGTCGACATCCTTCTGCAATACCGGAAATGATTGCAGAACCTTGTTCAGTATTAAGCTTTCCGGTAGCAAAATAATCCAAGAAAAAAAGGGGTTCAGCACCCTGTACAATCAAATCATTGACACACATAGCTACAAGGTCAAGACCAACAGTGTTATGGATACCTACTTCAATAGCAATTTTTAGCTTTGTTCCAACACCATCAGTTGCTGCTACGAGAATAGGATCTGTAAAACCTGCTGCTTTTAAATCAAAAAGACCACCAAAGCCACCAATTTCTGTATCTGCACCGGCTCGCTTCGTTGAACGTATATAGGGTTTTATTTTTTCTACCATAGCATTACCTATATTAATATCAACACCGGCTTCTGCATAAGTAAGGCTGTTATCGGGCTTATCATTCATAAAGTTTTTATTACTCATTAAGGGTTGCCTTATGGAAAATCAGTTCTGGTATTTACGCAATGCCACGATAGAGTTATCTCTGCAAGAGATATTGATATTAGCACCCAGAAATATGAATAATTGTTTTTCTTGACCTGAGTGAAAGAAGTTGCATAATCTTTTTTGAAGAATTTTTTTGGATATTGATGAATAAGTTATTAGATAATCATAATAATAGCTCTACTTTGCAGACGATGAAAAAGAGAATTAATGAAAATAAGCCTCAGGGTCGTCATACTGCTTACGTGCCAGCTTATGCTCAAACGCCGTTGCCAAATGGTATGAGTAAACAAATTTTATTTTGGTTAGGTGCGTTAATTTCCTTTATTCTTTTTATGTTTATTTTTGGATCGATTTTGTTTCCTTTTATAGCAGGGATTGTATTAGCTTATTTTCTTAATCCAGTGATAGAATTACTTGAAGAAATTGGTATTCATCGTGTTTTTGGCACTATTTTGATTACTCTATTTATTATTGTTATTTTTGTGGTCTCTCTAACAATTTTGATTCCTATTATTAGCTGGCAAATACAGCAATTTGTAAGTAATGGTTTGCCAACTTATATGAATCGCATTCAAACTTTTTTTGTCGAATATAATTTTGATTGGATTAGACATTATTTTGGTAGTGATCCAAGTGAATTACAAAGTAATATCACAGCACTTTTAGGACAAAGTTCTGATTTTATTACATCTTTTTTAAATTCACTTTTAAGATCAGGAAGATCTATTGTTAATATTGTTAGCTTATTAGTGGTAGTGCCTGTGGTAGCATTTTACATGTTATTAGATTGGCAGCGTATGATTGAAACTGTTGATTCGTGGATACCGCGGGATCATCTTGCAACTGTTCGCAGTATTTTTCATGAAATGGATAGAGCTGTTGCTGGCTTTATTCGTGGGCAGGGAACAGTTTGTTTGGTATTAGGAGGGTATTATGCTATTGGCTTGACTATCACAGGACTTAATTTTGGTCTTGTAATTGGTATGCTTGTTGGTCTTATTAGTTTTATTCCTTACATTGGTACAATGATTGGCTTTGTATTGTCTGTTGGTGTTTCCTGGGTTCAGTTTTATCCAGATGACTGGGGGCGGATTGTTATTGTTATGGTTGTTTTTTTCATTGGTCAATTTATTGAAGCCTGCATCCTTCAGCCAAAGCTTGTAGGTTCATCCGTAGGCCTTCATCCAGTGTGGTTAATGTTTGCACTGTTTGCCTTTGGTTCATTATTTGGTTTTACAGGTATGCTTGTTGCTGTTCCTGCAGCAGCAGCTGTTGGAGTTTTGGTTCGTTTTGCCCTTCATACCTACCTTAGTTCTGAATTATATTCACAAGGCAAAAATTCGGAGCTTGTGGAATGAATGAGCGGGAAGTCCAATTACCTCTAGATTTACCTTATGAATCTGTCTTTTGTTTTGATAATTTGGTCGTTACGGATAGTAATCGTATGGCTTTTCAGTTAATTGATAATTGGCCAAATTGGATACTGCCTATTGCTATTTTGGTTGGAAAAGAAGGCTCTGGAAAAACGCATTTTTCTAGTGTATGGGCACAAAAAGCTAATGCTTTAACTGTTGATCGTGAAGATATTGATCGGGTTATTTCTTTAGTTTCTTCGGGTAAATCGCTTTTAATTGAGAATATTGATGCAGGCCAAATCAGTGAAACTGGGCTTTTTCATTTGATTAATAGTATTCAGCAAGCAAATCTTGATGCACGTCAAACTAATTTGTTAATAACCGCTCGTACAGTGCCATCTACATGGAATTTAAAGTTAAATGATTTAAAAAGTCGTCTGAATTCGGTTATGTTGGTTGCTATTAATCAACCTGATGACGCTCTATTAACAGCTGTTGCTTTTAAACTTTTTTCAGATCGGCAAATTGCTGTTCATTCAGATATTATCCATTACCTTGTCACTCGTTGTGAGCGATCTTTGTTTGCATTACAGCGTGTTGTTGATTCTGTTGATCGATTAGCATTGCAAAGAAAAAGTAAAATAACGCGGACTGTTATTGGTGAAGCCATCAACATGCAAATGCAGTGATATTATGTTGAATGCAGCTTCAATTATTTGATGTAAAATAGTTTTATTATTATTGAAATGCGCAAGAAAGATGCAGTTATCTTGGATGAACTCTGACTTCTTCGTAAGTGAGTAATGATTGTGAAAGAATGATTCTATTTTAAGTAGCTATTTTATTTGTTTTTTGATTACTTTTTCTGGAAATATTATTTTTCTTATTTCCGATCATAAGATATAATTAAATGAAGAGTTGTTCGAACAATTCTTATCTATGAATAAATAGAATAAAATTTAAAAAAAATATGTTTTTCTCTTGCACTTCTGCCTCTAAAATTTTAGGGAAGGTATTTCGGGTATCAATAACGGAGCGTAGCGCAGTCTGGTAGCGCACCTGATTTGGGATCAGGGGGTCGTAGGTTCGAATCCTATCGCTCCGACCATGTTTTAATGAAAAATCATGGGATAATTGTGTGGTATGTGGTAAAGAATTGTCATACAAACGCTACCTTATCTAAAAGAGAGAACTATGGTTGCACGTATTTACAGTCCGGCAAAAACATCAATGCAGTCAGGTAAGGCTAATACGGGATTTTGGATTCTTCAATATGAACCAGAACGGCCAAAGATGTGTGAGCCTCTTATGGGATATACAGCGACGTCTGATATGAATAGTCAGATAAAAATCCAGTTTAAGATGAAAGAAGAAGCTATTGCTTTTGCTATCAAAAATGATATTCCTTATCGAGTAGAAAATGTGTATAAGACTTCGCGTCGTGCTATTTCTTATGCTGATAATTTTCGCAGTGATCGGCAGCAATCTTGGACGCACTAACAGGGATGTTATTTTTAATTACCAAAATACTCAGTCGGTCCCGTAGCTCAGCTGGATAGAGCAACGGCCTTCTAAGCCGTGGGTCACAGGTTCGAATCCTGTCGGGATCACCAATATTAAATAGATTCAATGAGTTATGTAAAGATTAGGGAATTAAAAGTCCTTTGATTTTATTGATTTCTTAGAGTCTATTCCGCATCTTTTTGTAGCTTTTTTATGGATTCTAGAGCAAGTTTTTGCGATCTGCACTCTTAGTATAAAGGGATGCCCTGCTATCTTCGGCCACCCAAAAAGTGCTTTTATTTGTGAAACTGTAGCTCCTGAATTGGCTGCTCTTGTTGCAGCCAATTTTCTTAATCCATGGGCTGATTTTTTTATACCTGCCTAGTTACGGGCTTTACGAAATATATTATTGCCAAAGCTTTCTTTGGTGAATTTTTTGCTGCTTTTACTACAGATAAACGTCTCATCACCAATTGGATCCGTTGCGAGTGTAGCAGCTAATTTAGGCAAAATGGAAAGAAAGACATCCGTTTGAAACTGGCTCTTTTCTGTTTTTAAATGAATGATATTGTCTGTGACATCTTTCCAACTAATGAACTGCATCACAGCGCCGCAAATTTTTATGGAGAAGAACATCAATTCATGCGCGTTCATGAGTTCTCATTGGCGATTCAGAATTGTCTCTAAATTTTGATCCTTGGTTGAAGGCTTACAGCCCGGATTTAGACAAGGCACTTTGCCATTAATAAGAAAAACAAAGGCTGGAATTGAACACCAGCCTTTGTTCATCTTATTAGGGTATAAGACTTATTTTTTGACTCCATCCTTGCTCTTAAAAACAGGGTTTGACTGCACTCAAGACCGAAATATCACAAATTATCTGTTTTAAAAAATGGAAGTAAATAAGACCTGTCCATAAGGGATGGGCTTTTTTTATGGGGAGAAGACATATGCGAAAAATATCCAAAGAATGACTTGCACTTTATCAAAAAGTAGAAACCAAAGGGCCCAGTCATTCTTTTAAAGCAGAAGTTCTTGCTCCCATCATTGGTTCTTTATCAAGTTTAACAGGGATTTTTACAGGGCAGGGTCCTGTTCAATGGGCTTTAGCTTCCATTATGGTTTTTTCTGCCTGTATAGGACTTGTCTTCGTTGCCAAACATTTTCAAGAAAAACGCTTATGACCTGGTTGAAAGAATATTTTCTGATTACTCTAGCAGCTTTGGCTGCTTTTTTTATGGCTTTAGCAAAATCTTTGATCTTGGGAGGAAAGCTGAGCAGCACCAGCAAACAGAGCGTGCCTTAAAGATAGCAAAAACACGGCTTGAGGTAGAAAATGAGATTAACCGAAAAAGTGATGCTGATGTGCGTTCTGCTCTGTCTCAGTGAGTGCGCTACAAATGAGCGTGCTTCTTGTGTGGGGTGGTTACCCATTTATTTGGAGCGCCAGGATTTAGATGTGATCAGTTCTAATCCAAATTTAGCGAGAGATCTCTTAAAGCACAACAAGCAGGGGGAAGATATGTGTGGTTGGCAAGATGGCAAAAAGAGAAAGTAATAAGAGCAAGAGTGTAGAGCTCATGGAATCAGAGAAAGATCTTTTGCAAGAGATGATGAATACTTACCAGGGGATGAAACTGATGTCTCGTTTAACGCGATGGATAGTGTTGATCATATTTTGTTGATTCTTGATCTTGAGCGTCTTCTGAATGCACTGGATCGATCTTCACACATTTGAAGAAATGGCTTGCAAAGACTTAAAAGGCTATGCTATTGAATTGCACATCTGCCACTGATACATTGATTAATAAGAGAAGTTCTAGGAAGGTGTTTATCGCCTCTTCTATGATCTCCTTCTCCAGTACAATTACTTTGTGAAATATAAAGATTCAAGGGAATTTCATCCAACTGAGCCATTTGATAAGTCACAAGTGAATGAATCGTCAAAGTGCTGCTCGCTGAAAGGCGATTAATCAATTCTTCTGCATTTTGTATTGGAGCAATATATCGCCTGAATTGCAACAAAGTCATGTCATATGCATTTGTAGGGATTAGGACTAGTCCTCGGTTTGTCCTTAAAATAGGTTGGACATGACCAATCATATTGCTACCATCTATATTGGATCGGACTATTGCAATATACCAAGTGGTTCCAGGAGGAGCACGTAACAGATCTTGAAGTCTGCTTCTCATTTCTTCCTGCGTTCTGGCAATAGTTGAAGGTCTCCAATCATATCTGGGTAACAAAATTAATGCTGTTGCACGAGTGACTCTACTCGTTCGTGTAAAACTATCATCTCCTACATGCCAAGGTAGGTTCACATAAGACATTGTGGCTTGAAGTCTTTCTGCGAGCTCAGGAAATCTAGCACGAAATGAGATAAATGGATCTACACCTTCTTGTGTATTAAAGAAATAACCTGTGCTGTGTTGAAAGGGGGCTCCCGGATAACGTTCTTGTAATTCAGCAAGCATTTGCATAGTTTGCACCATACAGATTCCACAAAAGGCAATTGCTTCTTGACCTGTAGAACTAGTGCTTATAGCAATTTCCCATAATCTCTGTGTCCATGTCTCGTTGAGTTCAAAATCAGGAGGTAAAGACCGTTTTACTCGTGTTTTAGCAATATTCTCCTTTGTTCCAGGAGCAGGGCAATAAGCAAGTGTGTCCCCTAAATTCCCATTGACATAGCGATACCATCTCTCCATGTCATAAGAAAAAATAAAGTTAGATTTTGGAGAGTTTGTTGTGTCTTTTTCAAGGTAATCAGGCTTAGCTGTGTAGGGGGAACCCCAACTGGAGCCATATTGGGTCACTCTTAAAAAATTACCTTTATAATCCGTAAGTGTTCCTTCACGTCTAGCAAACAAAGAAATGTTCCAGGATGCAATGTCTTGTTTAGCAGTGACAGTATCTTTATCGTTGCACAACAGCCATTTGACCCAATCCCAATTTTCTGAAGAAGATTGTTGAGAAACCATGCAAGACATCGCTCCCGTGGAAGGAAAATATCTGGCAATGCGGCCATTTTCAGGATTGTAGTAAAGATCAAAAACGTCTGATTTAGATCCATCATCTGTTATGTAGTACCTAGAGAAGCTAGGGCCACTTGCAAAATTCCAGCCTATGAACATTTTGAGATTAATATTCACAGGAGTAGCCACAATGTTTTCCCACCGATTCATTGTAGGAATTAAGGTATGATCGTAGTAATCATTTGGGTTTTTGGAAATATAAGCATACCATTTATAATCTTTCACACGGAAATTTTCATGGGCTGTATAAAAGGCATCTTTGTTAGAGGCATCTTTTTTAATGATCCATTGTTGGTTGGGATCATTGATTACACAAGGTCTTAATAAAATATAATCCCACTTAGCTGTAGATTTTTCACCAATACCTGTAACTGAACTAGGGGCTGTCATACATAGCCAAACACCATTGATCTTCCAGGCTATTCTTCGAAAGAGATCATATCTAGCCACTTTACCATAATTGCAATCCCCGATGTAAACGTAACCTTCACCTTCCACAAATGTTGGGGTGTAGCAATATTCTTTCCCTGTATGGACTTTAACGCGAATAGCTCTATCACCGGGAGTCTGAGGAGGTGTTGGCAACACTTGAGGAGGAATAGGAGCTGCAAAAGAAGTATGAAGAGTTAATAATAAGCTCAAGAAGAATAACAACAGCTTCAATTTCATTGTATGTCCTTTTGATTTTCTCCCCTTTGTGATTGTTTATAAATTAGTCAGAAAACCGCACTTTGTTTCATACTTGTTGTACCGAAAGACAGAGTTTATGGTACTATAGATAAAACAATGAATTATTAATGTTTAATTCGCGTCATTTTCCATTTACGATGGATGTGTCTGAACGTTAAAATTTTTAAAAATTCCGTAAAGCTATAAAGAAAATTAAAGAAGCAATGCGGTTTTGTATAAAATAGGCTGTTGTCTTTCCTTTACAAGGGAGGGACATCACGTTCGGGATATGCCTATCAAGAAAGAGTGGCTTTTAATTTAAAAGTTAGTGACAATGAAATAGAGATTGGGCACGAAGAATGTTACCTAGATTTATTTGGTAAAAGAGTTAATTTTGCTTTGCATTCTACTTTTAGAGGTCAATTTTGATGAGGTTTGCATGGGTGAATTGGAAAAATCTATTTCCTCACCTTAGATTATACTACCCCTCACCTTTAAAAAAGATCAATAAAATCAAAATATTAACAATTGTAAAATAACGATGGTGGGCGATGAGAGACTCGAACTCCCGACATCCTCGGTGTAAACGAGGCGCTCTACCAGCTGAGCTAATCGCCCTGTTTGTGATTTGCAATCAGATGAGAGCTCTTTAAGGAAAATTTTTTCTAAAGGCAAGAACAAAGATGCTATTCATTAATATTTTTTAACGGATAAAAAAGTTTTTGTTTTTTGTTGTTTATTTTATTTTTTTGGAAAAAACATTGAAGTATGCTTGACACAGATGGATGAACACCTTACACCACCGCTGATACTAATTTTGATTAATTCAAAATAAAATGCGCGGGTGTAGCTCAGTTGGTTAGAGTGCTGGCCTGTCACGCCGGAGGTCGCGGGTTCGAGCCCCGTCACTCGCGCCATTTCAAAGTGACTTCCTGATTATTTTTAATATAAGAATTTTTAAAAGTGCGTAGCGGTTGGGATGCTGACCGTTAAATTTTTTGTGAAATTTAACTTTTCCATAGTTTATAAGAATAGGGGCTTGCGTCTTTCTTTGCTCTGCGGTACTTATGCTAGTGAAAAGTTTTGCACGGCATGCCCTTGAAGCAGTGCGAGTGTAATTAACGGGGTTATTTAGCAATTCATGTGTTTAATTTAGATAAATCTAAATCACATTGAGTAACTTCGTTAATTTATGTACCTCATTGAAGCGGAAGAGGATTATGACTCACTTATTGGGCTCTTATTTACCGGTGTTGGTTTTTATTATTGTTTCAGCGGTTATTGTTGGAGTTCTTTTAGTTATGCCTTACATTGTGGCTTACCGTGCTCCTGATCCTGAAAAATTATCAGCTTATGAATGTGGATTTAATTCATTTGATGATGCACGTATGAAATTTGATGTTCGCTTTTATCTTGTTTCAATTTTATTTATTATTTTTGATCTTGAAGTTGCTTTTCTTTTTCCATGGGCTGTTTCATTTCACTCGATAGGTATGTTCGGTTTTTGGTCAATGATTTTATTCTTAGCTATTTTAATGATCGGGTTTATATATGAGTGGAAAAAGGGGGCTCTTGAATGGGATTAGTGTTTAATAATTCAACGATTGTTGCTCCACAGGCAAAAGGAATTATTGATCCAAATACCAGTAAATTGATTGGTGCTAATGATCAATTTTTTCAGGACATGAATGCTGAATTGTCTGATAAGGGCTTTTTAGTAACTTCAGTAGATTCTTTGATAACTTGGGCGCGTACTGGTTCATTAATGTGGATGAGTTTTGGCCTAGCTTGTTGTGCTGTTGAAATGATGCAATGTTCCATGCCTCACTATGATAATGAGCGTTTTGGGTATGCACCGCGTGCTTCTCCACGTCAATCAGATGTGATGGTGGTTGCTGGTACTTTAACGAATAAGATGGCACCTGCTTTACGTAAGGTTTATGATCAAATGCCTGAGCCGCGTTACGTGATTTCTATGGGGTCATGTGCAAATGGCGGTGGGTATTACCACTATTCTTATTCGGTTGTGCGTGGGTGTGATCGTATTGTGCCAGTGGATATTTATGTTCCAGGATGTCCTCCTACGGCAGAGGCGTTATTGTACGGTATTTTGTTGTTACAAAAGAAAATTCGTCGTACTGGCTCCATAGAGCGATAGGGATTTATTATGGCAACTGAAACATTGGTCGAGCTTGCTGCTTACCTAAAGGAAAAGTTAGGGGATAAGCTAGAAGAAAGTGCGCTTGCGTTTGGTGAATTGACTATTGTATCGCGTCTTGATGCGATTATTGATGTTTTAATGTTTATTCGTGATGATTCACGTTGCCAGTTTATTAATATTATAGATATTAGTGGTGTTGATTATCCTGCGCGTGATAAACGTTTTGATGTTTCTTACCAATTATTATCGCCTTTTCAGAATTTACGGTTACGTGTTAAGGTGCGGACTGATGAAGATGTTCCTGTTCCTTCTGTTTGTTCCGTTTATCCTGGAGCAGAGTGGTATGAGCGTGAGACATACGATATGTATGGGATTTTATTTTCAGGTCATCCAGATTTAAGACGTATTTTAACTGATTACGGATTTGAAGGACATCCTTTGCGTAAAGATTTTCCAGTAACAGGATTTGTTGAGTGTCGTTATGATAATGAAGCAAAGCGGGTAATCTATGAGCCTGTTGTTTTACGGCAGGAAATGCGTAATTTTGATTTCCTTTCACCTTGGGAAGGTGCTGATTATGTTTTGCCATGTGATAAAAAGGCAAAAGGAAATGGAGACAAATAAATAATTGAGTGTTTTCGCAATATGATAAGCAAAATTCTGTTGGTGTTCAATTTAAAGGCGCATCTAGAAAAATAAGGGGTTAGTTGTGGCTGAAGTTAATGTCCGAAATTTTAATATCAATTTTGGTCCGCAGCATCCTGCGGCGCATGGTGTTTTGCGCATGGTTTTAGAGCTAGATGGTGAAGTTGTTGAGCGTGTGGATCCGCATATTGGATTATTGCACCGCGGTACCGAAAAATTGATGGAAACAAAAACTTATCTTCAAGCAGGCCCTTATTTGGATCGTTTAGATTATGTTGCTCCTATGAATCAAGAGCATGCTTTTGTGCTTGCTGTTGAAAAATTATTAGGTGTTGAAGTCCCTAAAAGAGGACAGTTGATTCGTGTGCTCTTTTCTGAAATTGGTCGTTTGCTTAATCATTTGCTTAATGTAACGACGCAAGCAATGGACGTTGGCGCTCTGACACCACCACTTTGGGGCTTTGAGCAGCGTGAAAAATTGATGATTTTTTATGAGCGTGCATGTGGTGCACGTCTTCATGCAAATTACTTTCGTCCTGGTGGTGTACACCAGGATTTGCCAGAAGTTTTAATTGAAGATATTGGTAATTTTATTGATCCATTTCTTGTTGCTCTTGGTAATCTTGATGCACTTATAACACCAAATCGGATTTTTAAACAACGTAATGTAGATATTGGTGTAGTGAGCATTGATGAAGCCTGGGCACGTGGCTTTTCTGGAGTCATGATTCGTGGAGCTGGAGTGCCATGGGATTTACGTAAGAGCCAGCCTTATGAATGTTATGATGAAATGGAATTCGATATTCCTGTAGGTAAAAATAGTGATTGTTATGATCGCTATCTTATTCGCATGGAAGAAATGCGTCAGTCAGCAAAAATTATGCGCCAATGCGTGGATCGCTTGCTTAGTACTGAAAAAGATGGGCCTGTTTCAAGTTTAGATCGTAAAATTGTTCCACCAAAGCGTAGCGAAATGAAAAATTCAATGGAAGCACTGATTCATCATTTTAAGCTTTACACGGAGGGTTTTCATACTCCTCCTGGCGAGGTTTATGTCGCTGTGGAAGCTCCGAAAGGTGAATTTGGTGTTTACTTGGTTTCTGATGGAACAAATAAGCCTTATCGTGTTAAATTACGTGCTCCTGGCTTTGCTCATCTTCAAGCGATGGATTTTTTGACTCGAGGTCATATGCTTGCAGATGCAACAGCTATTTTGGGTTCGATTGATATTGTTTTTGGAGAGGTTGATCGCTAATGTCTGTGCGTCGTCTTGCAGATGATATTCACCAACCAGAAGAATTTTCTTTTACAAAAGAAAATCAACTATGGGCGCAAAATACTATAGCAAAATATCCTATAGGGCGTGAGCAATCAGCTGTAATTCCCTTAT
Organism: Bartonella bacilliformis KC583; assembly: GCF_000015445.1. NCBI lineage: Bacteria > Pseudomonadati > Pseudomonadota > Alphaproteobacteria > Hyphomicrobiales > Bartonellaceae > Bartonella > Bartonella bacilliformis. The sequence continues at coordinate 792,438 of NC_008783.1, forward strand.
TAATGCGTGCTCAAGAGCAGGAAGGTTGGGTGACGCGTGCAGCAATAGAGCATATCGCTCAAATGCTTTCTATGGCTTATATACGTGTTTTAGAGGTTGCGACTTTTTATACTCAGTTTCAATTAAAACCAGTTGGAACAAGGGCGCATATTCAAGTTTGTGGTACTACCCCTTGTATGCTACGTGGTTCAACTGAATTAATCAAAATTTGTCAGAAAAAAATTCATCCTGAGCCTTTTGTAACCAATCAAGAGGGAACTTTATCATGGGAAGAAGTAGAGTGTCTTGGTGCTTGTGTTAATGCACCGATGGTTATGATTTTTAAAGATACTTATGAAGATCTTACGGCTGAGCGTCTTGAAGAAATTATTGATGCATTTGAAGCAAATAAAGGTTTTGAAGTAGCTGTGGGTCCGCAAAATAGCCGTAAATCATCAGAGCCCATTAACGGTTTGACTTCTTTAATTAATGAAGATGAAGATAAGAAGAAATTATTTAAATCTTCAAAGAAGAAAAGTAGTAAAGAAATAGAAGCAGGATAAATATTGCTTTGATTGATGAGGAATTTATTATCCATCCATTGTAAAATTATTTTAGTAGAAGTAAGAAATCTTACGAACATATTTGAAAATTGAGTTCAGAAAAATGCTAGAAATGCAGTCGGTGATAAAGGAAATGGTGGGGTATGCTAGCTGATAAAGATCGCATTTTCACCAATATCTATGGTTTTAAGGATAGATCGCTAAAAGGTGCAATATCACGCGGGCATTGGGATAACACTAAAGCGATTATCGAAAAAGGCCGTGATTGGATTATTGATGAAATGAAAGCATCAGGTTTACGTGGTCGTGGTGGTGCAGGTTTCCCTACAGGTATGAAGTGGTCTTTTATGCCAAAACAAAGTGATGGTAGACCACATTATTTAGTTGTGAATGCAGATGAATCAGAACCTGGAACATGTAAAGATCGTGATATTTTGCGACATGATCCCCATACTTTGATTGAAGGATGTGTTATTGCTACTTTTGCAATGGGAGCAAATGTTGCTTTTATTTATGTTCGCGGAGAATATATTCGTGAGCGTGAAGCGCTGCAAGCAGCAATTGATGAATGTTATGATGCTGGTTTTCTTGGTAAAAAGACTAAGCATGGGCATGCTTGCGATATTATTGTTCATCATGGTGCTGGCGCTTATATTTGTGGTGAAGAAACCGCGCTTCTTGAAAGCCTTGAAGGTAAAAAAGGACAGCCTCGGCTTAAACCACCGTTTCCTGCTAATGTAGGGATCTATGGCTGCCCAACAACAGTTAATAATGTTGAATCTATAGCGGTAGCTCCAACGATTTTGCGTCGAGGAGCTTCATGGTTTTCATCAATTGGTCGTCCAAACAATGTTGGAACAAAGTTATTTATGATTTCTGGGCACGTTAATGCACCTTGTACATTTGAAGAATCTCTGGGGATTTCTTTTCGTGAATTAATTGAAAAACATACAGGAGGTATTCGAGGAGGGTGGAATAATCTTTTAGCGGTTATTCCAGGTGGAGCTTCTTGTCCGGTTGTTCGCGGTGAAGATATCATGGATGCAATTATGGATTTTGATGGGATGCGTGATGTAGGATCTTCTTTTGGTACCGGGGGTGCGATTGTTATGGATAAATCAACTGATATAATAAAGGCAATTTGGCGTATAGCAGCCTTTTTTAAACATGAAAGTTGTGGGCAATGTACACCCTGTCGTGAAGGTACTGGTTGGATGATGCGCCTTTTGGGGCGCATGGTTGAAGGAAAAGCGCAAAAGCGAGAAATTGACCTTCTTTTTGAAGTTTCTAAACAAGTAGAAGGACATACTATTTGTGCACTTGGTGATGCTGCAGCTTGGCCTGTGCAGGGATTAATACGCAATTTTCGTTCAGAGATTGAACGAAGGATTGATGATTATACCCGTAATGCAGTTCAAAGAAAAAATATTGCTTTAGAAGCGGTGGGGTAAAAATCTTATTTTCATGAATAATGGAATACAAATTTAGATAAATTGTCTGCGGACTGGGTTAGTGATGATAAATATCAAAGTTGATGGAAAAGAAATTACAGTTCCTGATTATTATACATTGCTTCAGGCTGCTGAAGCTGCTGGTGCTGAAGTGCCGCGTTTTTGTTTTCATGAGTCTTTGTCAATTGCAGGAAATTGCCGCATGTGCTTGGTGGAGGTTAAGGGTGGCCCTCCAAAGCCTCAGGCATCCTGCGCTATGGGGGTTCGTGATTTACGGTTAGGACCGAATGGCGAAGTACCTGAGATATTCACTAACACAGAGATGGTTAAAAAAGCTCGTGAAGGTGTTATGGAGTTTCTTCTCATCAATCATCCATTGGATTGTCCTGTGTGTGATCAAGGTGGGGAATGTGATCTTCAAGATCAGGCTATGTTTTATGGGCGTGATTGTTCTCGTTATACAGAAAATAAACGTGCTGTAGAGGATAAATACATTGGTCCTCTTGTTAAAACTGTTATGACACGGTGTATTCACTGTACACGTTGTATCCGTTTTACAACAGAAGTTGCAGGTATTTCAGAACTTGGTTTAATTGGTCGTGGTGAAGACGCTGAAATTACGACATATCTTGAAAAAGCGATGACATCTGAATTACAGGGAAATGTTATTGATCTCTGTCCAGTTGGAGCTTTAACTTCAAAACCTTACGCGTTTCATGCACGGCCATGGGAATTGATTAAAACAGAATCGATTGATGTGATGGATGCTCTCGGTAGTGCTATTCGTATTGATAGCCGTGGTCGTGAAGTCATGCGTATTATGCCACGTGTTAATGAAGATGTGAATGAAGAGTGGATTTCTGATAAGGCGCGCTTTATTTGGGATGGGTTGCGCACTCAGCGACTTGATAGGCCTTATATTCGTGAAGATGGAAAATTTCATCCTGTAAGTTGGTTAGAAGCTTTTGCAAAAATTAAGAAGGTAATTTCTGAAACGTCAGCAGAAAAGATTGGTGCAATTGCTGGAGATCTTGCATCCGTTGAAGAAATGTATGCGCTTAAAGCATTGCTGACTTCATTGGGATCAAAAATATTTGATTGTCGTCAAAGAGATATAGCTTTCTCCTCTGAATTAGGGCGTTCAAGTTATATATTTAATCCTACTATTGCAGGTATTGAACAAGCTGACGCATTGCTTATTGTTGGATCAAATCCGCGTGCTGAAGCAGCTGTTCTAAATGCACGTATTTTAAAGCGTCAGCGAATGGGGAAATTTCCAATTGCATTAATTGGAGAGAAGGTTGATTTACGATATCCATATTCTTATCTTGGAGCTGATACTGACACGTTGAATGCACTTATTGAAGGAAAAAATCCATTTTTTGATGTGCTGAAAAAGGCTAAGAAACCAATCATCTTTATTGGAGAAGGGGCTGTTTTGGGTCAAGAAGGTCTCTCTGTTTTAAAAAATCTTGCAAAATTGGCTGATAGTATTGGTGCCCTTAGTGAAGAATGGAATGGGTTTGGTGTTCTTCATAATGCTGCATCGACTGTTGGAGGACTTGATATCGGTTTCACTTCTAAGCTTGGGGTTAAAAATATTGTTGAAACCTGTGAAGTTTTATTTTTGCTTGGTGCTGATGAAGTAGACTTAGCGCATAAAAAGGCTTTTACAATTTATATTGGCAGCCATGGTGATAATGGTGCACATGCTGCTGATGTAATTTTGCCAGCATCCACTTATACAGAAAAATCAGGGATTTATGTGAATACAGAGGGGCGTGTTCAAATGACAAATCGTGCTGGTTTTGCCCCAGGTGAAGCAAAAGAAGATTGGGCTATTTTACGTGCTTTATCTGATGTTTTAGGAAAAAAACTTCCGTTTGATTCATTATCTCAGTTAAGACAAAATTTGTTCAGTGATTTTCCACATTTTGCCAGCATTGATGAGATAGCGCCTTCATGTATCAGTGATCTTAAAGCACTTGGTTCGCAAATGCTTACTTTAAAGACACAAGAATTCACTTCTGTAGTTGAAGACTTTTATTTGACAAACCCAATAGCACGAGCTTCTGCGGTTATGGCGGAATGTTCAGCTCTTGCAAAAAATCATACTATAGAAACTGTAGAATAGAGGCAGAGAGGGGAAAAGAATATTATGGACAATTTCTTTATGACCTGGCTATTGCCATTGTTTATTGTAGTAGGAAAAACACTGCTTCTTTTGACTGTTCTCTTAGTTCTTATTGCTTATCTTCTTTATGCGGATAGAAAGATCTGGGCAGCTGTACAATTACGGCGTGGTCCGAATGTTGTAGGTCCATGGGGATTATTGCAGTCTTTTGCGGATCTAATTAAATTTGTTGTTAAGGAACCTATCATTCCTTCTGGTGCTAATAAGGGTGTTTTTCTTTTAGCACCTTTTGTTTCTGCAACACTCGCATTATCAGCTTGGGCTGTTGTTCCAGTTAATGAAGGTTGGGAAATTGCGAGTATTAATGTTGGTTTACTTTATATTCTCGCCATTTCATCCCTTGAAGTTTACGGTGTTATTATGGGGGGCTGGGCATCGAATTCAAAATATCCTTTTTTAGGTGCGCTTCGATCAGCAGCACAAATGGTTTCTTATGAAGTTTCAATAGGGTTTGTTCTTGTAACTGTTATTTTAGTGAGTGGTTCATTGGATCTTACAACAATTGTTCAGGAGCAAAATAAAGGGCTTGGAACATATCTTGGTTTACCTTTCAGCAGTTTGCTTGATTGGAATTGGTTAATCCTTTTTCCAATGTTTATTATATTTTTCATTTCTGCACTCGCAGAAACAAATCGTCCTCCTTTTGATTTAGTTGAAGCAGAATCTGAACTTGTGGCTGGCCATATGGTGGAGTATTCTTCAACTCCTTATATGCTTTTTTTTCTTGGCGAATATGTTGCTATTGTTTTAATGTGTGCTTTGACAACCATTTTATTTTTAGGAGGTTGGTTACCTCCCTTGGATGTTTGGTGGCTTAATTGGGTTCCTGGTGTTATTTGGTTTGTTTTGAAGGTTTGTTTCGTATTTTTTTGGTTTGCTATGGTTAAAGCATTTGTGCCGCGTTATCGCTATGATCAATTAATGAGGCTGGGTTGGAAAGTGTTTCTGCCTATTTCATTGGCGATGGTTGTGATAACTGCTGCTATTTTAAAATATACTAGTTTCGCTTAAAAGGAATTCTCATATGTCAGGTCTTATTCAAGCGGCAAAATCACTTCTTCTGTTAGAGTTTGTGGATGCCTTTTTTTTAGCGATGCGTCAGTTTTTTTCGCCAAAACCTACAATTAATTATCCTTATGAAAAAGGTTTTGTTTCTCATCGTTTTCGTGGTGAGCATGCTTTACGTCGTTATCCAAATGGTGAAGAGCGGTGCATTGCATGTAAATTATGTGAAGCGATTTGTCCTGCACAAGCGATAACAATTGAAGCGGGACCAAGGCGCAATGATGGTACACGTAGAACAGTTCGCTATGATATTGATATGGTCAAGTGCATTTATTGCGGATTTTGCCAAGAAGCTTGTCCGGTTGAGGCTATTGTAGAAGGACCAAATTTTGAATTTGCGACGGAGATGCGTGAAGAGCTTTATTATGATAAAGAAAAGCTTTTACTTAATGGAGATCGCTGGGAGCGAGAAATTGCTCGTAATATATTGATGGATGCGCCTTATCGTTAGGTGTATTATAAAATAAGTGGTCGGATGATTCTATCCGATAAATGTAAATATGGTGTGAAAATTCACACCCATCTTTAATTAATTGAGGGGAAGCCCATGCTAACAGGTCTAGCGGCGGCATTTTTCTACCTATTTTCTTTTATTATGCTGATGAGCGCAATCATTGTTATTGCAGCACGTAATCCAGTGCACTCAGTATTATTTTTAATATTGGCATTTTTTAATGCGGCAGCTTTATTTTTGCTTGCAGGGGCAGAATTTTTAGGACTTCTTTTATTGGTTGTTTATGTTGGTGCTGTCGCAGTGTTGTTTTTGTTTGTGGTTATGATGCTTGATGTTGACTTTGCTGAATTGAAAAGAAATGCTTTTCAGTATGTTCCTGTTGGTGCATTGGTTGGTATTATTATTGCTGTAGAGCTCATCATTGTGTTTTTTAGCAATGATTTTTCTTTAATTTTAGGAACTCATACTACACAGCCAATGCCAAGTTTAGAACATCGAACAAATACACAGGCATTAGGCGATATTCTCTATACAGATTATGTTTTTTATTTTCAAATTGCTGGGATGATTTTATTGGTTGCAATGATTGGTGCTATTGTTTTAACGCTTCGCCATAAAGCAGGTGTTAAACGGCAATCGATTGGTATACAAGTAGCTAGGAACCCAGAAACTGCAATTGAAATTAAAAAAGTTGAATCAGGAAAAGGCATCTAGCGGGAAGATTATTATGTACATTGGTATTGCTCATTACCTTACTGTTTCTGCAATAATGTTTACGGTTGGAATTTTCGGTATTTTTTTAAATAGAAAGAATGTGATTATTATTCTTATGTCAATCGAGCTTATATTACTTTCAGTTAATCTCAACTTTGTTGCATTTTCAGCATTTCTTCATGATCTTGTTGGTCAGATATTCGCTTTATTTATTTTGACAGTGGCAGCTGCTGAAGCAGCAATTGGTTTAGCAATACTTGTTGTTTTTTTCCGTAACCGTGGTTCTATTGCGGTTGAAGATGTTAATGTAATGAAAGGCTAATGAGAGATGTATTATACGATCGTCTTTCTTCCGCTTTTAGGTTTTTTAATTGCTGCTATAGGTGGAAAAACTATAGGAGCCCGCGCTAGTGAGCTGATAACATGTAGTTTTATGGTTGTTGTTGCTGCGTTATCATGGGTCTCTTTTTTTAATATTGCTCTTGGTAATACTCCAGCAATTGACGTTTTGGTATTACATTGGACAACAATTGGTGAATTGGTATTTAATTGGGCATTACATATTGATACGCTGACAGCTGTTATGCTTGTTGTGGTAAATAGTGTTTCAGCATTAGTGCACATTTATTCAATTGGTTATATGCATCACGATCCCTCAAGGCCTCGTTTTTTTGCTTATCTTTCTTTATTTACATTTATGATGCTTATGTTGGTGACGGCCAATAATTTAATCCAAATGTTTTTTGGGTGGGAGGGTGTTGGACTTGCATCTTATTTGTTGATTGGTTTTTGGTTTCAAAGAAATTCTGCTAATAAAGCAGCAATGAAAGCTTTTGTCGTTAATCGTGTTGGCGATTTTGGTTTTCTCTTAGGAATTTTTAGTATTTTTGTTTTATTCCAGTCAGTTAATTTTTCATCTATTTTTGCAAAGGCTGCAGATAATAGTTTCACGCAAAATTTAATGTTTTTAGGCTGGCAGCTTGATGAGCAAATGATGATTACCGTTACGTGCCTTCTTTTGTTTATCGGAGCCATGGGAAAATCAGCTCAATTTCTTTTACATACATGGCTTCCTGATGCAATGGAGGGGCCTACACCTGTTTCTGCACTTATTCATGCAGCAACAATGGTAACTGCTGGTGTCTTTATGGTTGCACGTATGTCACCAATTTTTGAACTTTCTTCGAATGCTTTAACAGTGATTATTGTTATTGGAGCGACGACCGCATTTTTTGCAGCAACTGTAGGATTGGTGCAGAATGATATTAAGCGCGTTATTGCTTATTCCACATGTTCACAACTTGGTTATATGTTCGTTGCTTTAGGTGTTGGAGCTTATGGGGCAGCTGTTTTTCATCTTTTTACCCATGCTTTTTTTAAAGCTTTATTATTTCTCGGTGCGGGTTCTGTGATTCATGCAGTATCTGATGAACAAGATATGCGAAAAATGGGAGGATTGCGTAAACATATAAACGTGACTTATTGGATGATGATTGTAGGAACAATTGCATTAACGGGTGTTGGAATTCCAGGAACAGTTTTTGGTACAGCAGGTTTTTTCTCAAAGGATGCAATTATAGAATCCGCTTTTGCATCGCATAATATTGCTTCAGGATATGCTTTTGGGTTGCTTGTTATTTCTGCTTTATTGACGAGTTTTTATTCATGGCGGCTGATTTTTATGACATTTCATGGTAAACCACGTGCAACTGTTGATGTTATGCATCATGTTCATGAATCAGCACCAGTTATGTTAATTCCGCTGTATATTCTATCTATTGGAGCACTGTTTGCTGGTGCAATTTTTCAACCTTATTTCTTTGGCAATTTATATGATGCGTTTTGGAAAGGAGCATTGTTTACAGGTCACCACAATCACATTCTTCATGAGGCGCATGATGTATTAATTTGGGTAAAATGGTCTCCGTTTACGGCAATGCTTCTTGGGCTTATTTTGGCGTATTTATTTTACATTCTTTTTCCATCAATTCCTAAGAAACTTGCTAATTTGATGCCTGTATTATATCGTTTTCTTTATAATAAATGGTATTTTGACGAATTGTATAATTTCTTATTTGTCCGTTCTACTTTAAAAGTCGGCTGCTTTCTTTGGAAAATAGGTGATATTAAGATTATTGATGGTCTTGGTCCGAATGGAATTGCAGCACGCATCGTTGATATTACAAACAGAGTCATTCGAGTTCAAACAGGTTATCTTTATCACTATGCATTTGCGATGCTTATTGGTGTTGCAGCGCTAATTACGTGGATGATGATCGGGAGTGTAAAATAATGACCGATTGGCCTATTCTTTCTACGGTTACATTTTTGCCACTTGTTGGTGTGATTTTGATTTTATTCATCAAAGATAATAGCGAAGCAGAAAAATGTAATATACGTAATGTAGCATTTTTCACGACTGTATTTGTTTTCTTTATTTCTTTAATTATTTGGGTAAGTTTTGATAATACAAATTCCAATTTCCAAATGGTTGAAAAGTTTGACTGGTTAGGTAGCGGTATTAGCTATCATATGGGAATTGATGGTATTTCTATACTTTTTGTTGTTCTTTCAGCTTTTTTGTTACCTTTTTGTGTTTTGGCAAGCTGGGAGACCGTTAAAGATAGATTAAAGGCTTATATGATCGCTTTTCTCTTGCTTGAAGTTGCGATTATTGGAGTTTTTTGTTCTCTCGATGCGGTATTATTTTATATCTTTTTTGAAGGTAGCCTCATTCCAATGTTTATTATTATTGGTGTTTGGGGTGGAGCACGTCGTGTTTATGCAAGTATGAAATTTTTCTTATACACTTTGCTTGGATCTGTACTCATGCTTGTTGCTATTATGGCTATGTATTGGGAAGCAGGAACACTCGATATACCGACTTTATTAAACTATCAGTTTCCTATATCTATGCAAATGTGGTTGTGGCTCGCATTTTTTGCATCTTTTGCAGTTAAAATGCCAATGTGGCCAGTCCATACATGGTTACCTGACGCTCATGTAGAAGCACCAACAGCAGGATCTGTTATTTTAGCTGGTGTATTACTCAAATTGGGTGGTTATGGTTTTCTTCGTTTTTCATTACCAATGTTTCCCGTTGCTTCTGTTGACTTTTCTCCCTTTGTTTTGGTGTTATCGCTTATTGCAATCATTTATACGTCATTGGTTGCACTCGTTCAAAATGATATGAAGAAACTTATTGCTTATTCATCAGTAGCTCATATGGGATACGTAACAATGGGTATTTTTGCTGCTAATGAACAGGGTGTTCAAGGGGCTATTTACCAAATGCTGTCACATGGAATTGTATCAGCAGCTTTATTTCTTTGTGTTGGGGTTATTTACGATCGTTTACACACGCGTGAAATTTCAGCATTTGGTGGTTTAGTTAATAACATGCCAAAATACGCTGTTGTTTTTTTGATCCTTACTATGGCAAATGTTGGATTGCCTGGAACTTCAGGATTCTTAGGTGAATTTTTAACTTTAATAGGTGTCTTTCAAATCAATAAACTAGTTGCAATTTTTACAACAACTGGTGTTATTTTATCGGCTGCTTACGCGCTTTATCTTTACCGACGTGTTATTTGGGGTACCTTAGATAAAGAAAGTTTAAAAATACTTTGTGATTTATCTCAAAGAGAAAAATTTCTTCTTTATCCAATGATCATTCTTACAATATTTTTTGGTATATATCCCACACCAATTTTTCAAACAACTGCGTTTTCAGTAAAAGCGCTTACCAATCAGCTACACTAAAAATAGAGATAAATGCTTATGCAAACTGAAATAATCGCTCAATTGGTGTTAATTCTTCCAGAAATTTTAATAGCATTAGGGATAATGGCATTACTTTTAATCGGTGTTTATTCTGGTGCTCATTCATATTTAACTGTCACTGGTTTAACAATTGCTCTTCTTTTTGCGACTATTATTCTTATTGTTCTTTTTCCAAAAGATGGTTTTTTTTATACAAATGCTCTCATTATTGATGCTTTCAGTCGTTATATGAAAATTTTAACGCTTATTGGTGCATTATTTTCTCTTATTCTGTCTGTTGGTTTTTCTTCTTCCCAAAAATTTGACATATTTGAATTTCCGATATTAGTTCTTTTGGCAACCCTCGGCATGATGTTAATGATTTCATCTGGTAATATGTTATCACTTTATATGGGACTGGAGTTACAATCTTTAGCTCTGTACGTTTTAGCTGCAATTCATCGTGACAATGTAAAATCTTCTGAGGCAGGCATAAAATATTTTGTTTTAGGCGCATTATCTTCTGGGTTATTACTATACGGTATTTCATTACTTTATGGATTTACCGGTCAGATTGGTTTCCGTGAAATATCTTCTGCTTTAAATGGTAATATTTTGCATTTGGGAGTTATTTTTGGCATTGTATTTATTCTAGCTGGTTTGGCTTTTAAAATTTCTGCAGTTCCATTTCATATGTGGACTCCTGATGTTTATGAAGGAGCGCCAACACCTATTACAGCATTTTTTGCTGGTGCTCCTAAAATTGCAGCAATGGCGTTAATTATTCGTGTTATCGTATTTGCTTTTATTCCGTTAGAAAGCTCTGATAACTTTATGCCTGCGTGGCAACAAATTTTAATTTTTATGGCAATTTCATCAATGGCGTTGGGTGCATTTGCAGCGATTGGTCAAACTAATATTAAGCGTTTAATGGCTTATTCATCGATTGGTCATATGGGATATGCTCTTGTTGGTTTAGCCGCTGGAAATATATTGGGTGTCAAGGGTATTCTTATCTATATGACTATTTATCTTGGCATGACGATTGGTTCATTTGCTTTTATCCTTGGGATGCGATTTAGTAATAGATATGTTGAAAATATTTATGATCTAGCAGGATTGGTAAAGACTAACCCGTTTATGGCTATTGTGATGACAATACAGCTTTTTTCTTTAGCAAGTATACCACCTATGGCAGGATTTTTTGGTAAATGGTATACATTTTCTGCAGCTGTTCGTGCAGGGCTTGTTCCACTTGCTATTGTTGGTATGGTACTTTCTGTTATCGGTGCTTTTTATTATTTACGAATAATTAAAATTATGTGGTTTGATGATGCAAAGGATAGTTTTGTTATTTTATCAAATGAAATTAAGCTATGTCTTTGTCTTTCTGCATTATTTGTTTTATTTTATGTGTTTTTTGGCTTTTGGTTTTCTGAATTTGCAGAAAAAGCAGCAACATCATTGTTTCAATAAACAATGATGTACGTATTATCAAATTTCGCACAAAAACAGGGATATGGTGTTGAGTCATATGAAAGTGTTGATTCAACAAACCTTGTTGCACAACAAAAAGCACAAGCTGGTCATCCTGGCTATCTTTGGATAGTTGCAGAGGAACAAATACAAGGAAGAGCTAGAAGAGGAAGATCATGGAGCAGTCCAAAGGGAAATTTGTATACTAGTCTTTTGCTCATTGATAATATTACCCATCAAACAGCTGCTCATCTCGGTTTTGTCGCTGGAGTAAGTATGGTAGAAGCAGTAAAAGAATTTATAAAAGATCAACACAAATCCGAGGATATTATCAGTTTAAAATGGCCAAATGATATTCTACTTGAAGGAGCTAAAAGTTCTGGAATTTTGCTTGAATTGTTTGAATTATCTCCTCAAAAATATGCATTGGTTATTGGCATTGGCATGAATGTGGAGTCTCATTATAAGGACGCACCATATCCAACATCAAGCATGAAGAAAATTGGTTTACATATTGATAAAAAACAATTATTTAAAGTTTTAACAAAATTTTTTGCTAAAAATTATCTCCTTTGGAAACAACCAAAAGGTTATGATGTAATTCGCAAAAAGTGGCTTTTATATTCTGCTCATTTTGGACAACACATCAAAGTAACAGATGGATCAAAGATCATTGAAGGCATTTTTGATGGTCTTGATTGTAATTTCAACTGTATTGTAAAACAAGAAAATGGTCAGGAAGCGATTATAACAGCTGGAGATGTTCACTTTGGTTCGGCTGGTTCTGTTCATACAGATCATGGTTAACTTACCAAATCTTATCTTACCATGAAATTATCTTAAAAGGGAAATATTTATGGCTGCTGCCGATGAGAATGAATTGGTTTTTCTTCCTTTAGGAGGGGTAGGCGAAATAGGAATGAATCTTGCCGTTTACGGATTTGGTTCAAAGAATTCTCGTGAATGGTTACTTGTTGATATGGGGGTTAGTTTTGCTGGTCCTGAATTGCCAGGAGCAAATCTTATTTTACCAGATATTCGTTTTTTAGAAAATGAAAAACATAATATATGTGGTCTTGTTTTGACACATGCTCATGAAGATCATTATGGTGCTGTTCTCGATTTATGGCCAAAACTTCAAATTCCGGTTTATTGTACTCCTTTTACAGCGGGGTTATTAGAGAGCAAAAGGCAATCGGATTTTAAATTTCGTCAAATTCCATTAAATATTTTTCAAGCTGGTGATTGCTTTCAGGTTGGTTCATTCTCAATTGAAGCGATTGCTGTCAACCATTCGATACCAGAAGCGGTGTCTTTAGCAATTACAACGTCTTTAGGAAATCTAATCCATACTGGTGATTGGAAAATTGATCATACGCCTTCGCTTGGAACTATCACAGATGAAAAACGGCTACGTGCTCTAGGGAAGAGGGGGATCCTAGCGTTGCTATGTGATTCTACTAATGCTTTTCAGGATGGTATATCTCCATCAGAGCAAGATGTTCAGGAGAGTCTTGTTGAAATTATTGCAAGAGCTGAAGGTCGAGTTGCGATTGTAACTTTTTCTTCTAATATTGGTCGGGTACGTTCTATTGCTCTTGCAGCTAAAGCTGTTGGCCGTAAAGTTCTTTTGGTAGGGCGCTCTCTAAAGCGCAGTTTTTTGGTAGCGCAAGAGCTTGGTTATATGAATGGTTTAATGCCATTTATAACGGAAGAGGAATATAGTGATACTCAAAGAAAAGATGTGGTTTTGATTGTCACAGGTAGTCAAGGTGAACCTTGCGCTGCATTAGCAAAAATATCACGCAATGAAATGAGAAATATTGCGCTCTCTCCTGGTGATACAGTTGTTTATTCATCACGCAGTATTCCAGGAAACGAAAAGGCTATTATTGAGATACAAAATCGTTTCATTGATCAGGGAATTAAAATTATTGCAAATGACGATGCTCTTGTTCATGTGTCGGGTCATCCTCGCCGTTCAGAGCTTTTGCAGATGTATGATTGGATAAAACCACAGATACTGATTCCTGTACATGGTGAGGCCATGCATCTTTCTGCTCAAGCAGCTTTAGCACGTCAAGCTGGTATTAAAACTGTTGCTGAGATTAGAAATGGCAATATTCTGCGTCTTGCACCAGGACCCGTAGAAGTGATTGATCAAGCATTTATTGGAAGAATTTATAAAGATGGCCGGTTGCTTGGTGATGAAGATGAGCTAGGAATTAGTGAGCGTCGTAAATTAAGTTACGTTGGTCATGTTTCAGTTTCTCTTCATATGAACAGCAAGCATGATTTACTTGATGATATTGGTCTTATTGCATATGGTTTACCTAAAAGAGATGAAGAAGGGATGTTATTGGAAGATATCCTTTTAGAAGTTGTTGAAAATGCTATTAATAATATTCCAAGAACTAAAAGAAAGAATAGTAATCTTATTCAAGAAGCAACATGTCGCGCAGTTAGGTCAGCTATTAACGAAATTTGGGGAAAGAAACCTATTTGTGCAGTTTTTTTACACAAATCAAAATAAAAGCATATGCGTATCAGTTTATTCTTCTTGATATAAATGAAAGAGAGAAATTTTCAGGTTATTTTAATCATTAAAACATGCATCTGCTATGGTTTACGTGAGAAAAATCAGAATTATAAATTTTAATATTGTAATCCGTTAATTTGCAAGTGTTTAGAATGTAACTATGATAAACATATTAATATACTTGAGCTTCTCCGATTCGACGAGCCTGATTAGGAGTTAATGGTTTCGATGCGTCTTTCTCAATATTTCCTCCCTATTTTAAAAGAAAATCCTAAAGAAGCAGAAATTATTTCGCATTGCCTTATGTTGCGTGCAGGTATAATCCGTCAACAAACATCAGGGATTTATTCTTGGCTGCCCTTAGGTAAAAAAGTACTTGATAAAGTTTGTACGATCATTCGTGAAGAACAAGAACGGGCTGGTGCTTTAGAAATATCGATGCCTACAATTCAATCTGCTGATCTTTGGCGTGAAAGTGGCCGTTATGATGACTATGGGTTGGAAATGTTACGCATTAAAGATCGTCAAGAACGTGATTTGCTTTACGGTCCAACTAATGAAGAGATGGTTACAGATATTTTTCGCTCATATGTGCGTTCTTATAAAGATCTTCCGCTTAACCTTTATCAGATTCAATGGAAATTTCGGGACGAAATTCGTCCACGTTTTGGTGTGATGCGCTCACGAGAATTTTTAATGAAAGATGGCTATTCTTTTGATCTCGATTATGAAAGTGCAAAAACATCATATAATCGCATGTTCATTGCTTATTTACGGACTTTTTCTCGTATTGGTTTAAAAGTTATTCCTATGCGTGCTGATACAGGTCCTATTGGTGGTGAACTCAGTCATGAATTCATTATTTTAGCTAAGACAGGTGAAAGCGCCGTATTCTGTGATAAGCGATTTCTTGAGATGACTGCGCCGCCTGTTTCAGTTGATTTTACAGATAACGTTGTTTTAACTGATATCGTTAAACAGTGGACAGCTCTTTATGCAACAACAGAAGAAATGCATAATGCAGAAGAGTGGGCTCAAATTTGCAAAAGCAATCAACTTTCAGCGCGTGGTATTGAAGTAGGGCATATTTTTTATTTTGGTACGAAATACTCTGAGCCAATGGGAGCAAAAGTTATGGGACGAGATGGAAAAGAATATCCTGTTTTTATGGGATCCTATGGAATTGGACCTTCACGTCTTGTTGCTGCAGCGATTGAAGCTTCTCATGATGAAAATGGTATTATTTGGCCAAAGCCGATAACGCCATTCGATTTTGGTATCATTAATACGAAATCAGATAATGCAAAATGTTATGGTATGTGTGAGACCCTTTATCAAGGCCTTGTAAATGCTGGCTTTGATCCATTATTAGATGACAGAAATGAGCGTCCTGGAGCGAAATTTGCAACAATGGATTTAATTGGTTTGCCAACACAAATAATCGTTGGCCCCAAAAGTGCAGCACAAGATGAGGTTGAAATTAAAGATCGAAAAACGGGTACTAAAGAAGTTTTAACAGTTGAAGCTGCGCTCAATCGGCTTTCTGCGATGTGATGATCAATCCTATGAAGAGTTTAAGCAGTAAAGGATTTTCATCTTATCAATGGATGATCGCTTTACGATATATGATTCCTAATAAAAAACATATGTTTACGTCTATTATTTCAATTATTTCTTTAATTGGAATTATGTTAGGAGTTTTTGCTTTAGTTGTTGTTATGGCCGTTATGAATGGTTTTCGTACGGAGCTTCTCAATCGCATTCTTGGCATGAATGGGCACCTTGTTATTCAAACAATGGATTCTGATTTTTCTGATTATAACACCCTTATTCATTCTCTAGAATCTTTAAACAGTGTGCAATTTGCTTTGCCTATTATTGAAGGTCAAGCGCTTGTTCAGGGCAATATTGGAGGAGGAACTGGTGCTCTAATTCGTGGTACACGTAAAGAGGATTTGGAGAAGCTAAAAACAGTTGCTCAAAATATCAAATCAGGTTCTCTTGCTCAATTTGATCAAGAAGAAGGTGTTGCAATTGGTAGTGGTCTAGCAGAAAAGTTAGGACTTACAATTGGAAGCGATCTGCGTATGATTACACCAGATGGTGATGAGACGCCCTTTGGTGTTATGCCACGTGTTAAGGCCTATAAAGTGGTTGCTATTTTTGAAGTTGGTATGTCTGAGTATGACTCAATTTTCATTTTTATGCCTCTTCATGAAGCACAAGCCTTTTTTAATCTTGGGACAACAATTCAATCTTTAGAGTTATTTCTTCATGATCCTGATGCTATTGATCAGGTAAAACCAGTCATTATGAAAGAAATTGACCAACCAGTTTATTTAGTTGACTGGCGTATAAGAAATCAGGCGTTTTTTTCAGCTTTACAGGTTGAGAGAAATGTCATGTTTTTTATTCTTTCTCTTATTATTCTCGTTGCTACTTTAAATATTGTTTCAGGGTTAATTATGCTCGTAAAAGATAAAAGTTACGATATTGCAATTTTGCGCACGATGGGAGCACGTCGAAACGAAATTATGTGTATATTTATTGCTACCGGTATGGTGATTGGATTTATTGGAACAGCACTAGGTTTGGTTTTAGGTATCATAGCTATCGTAAATATTAATCATATTCAGGATTTTATATCTTGGCTATTTAATGTTGATGTTTTTAATCCTCAACTTTATTTTTTAGCAAAATTACCAGCACGGATCGAATGGGATCAAACTCTTATGGTAGCCATGATGGCTTTATTTTTGTCATTTCTTGCAACACTCATTCCAGCATGGCGAGCTGCTAAGTTAGATCCTGTACAGATTTTGAGGTATGAGTAATGTCTGTTGTCTTAGAGCTTGTTGAGATTGAACGACATTTTTTTGATAATGATAAACCTTTGGTTGTTTTAGATAAAGCTAATTTTCGTCTTCATAAAGGGGAGCTTGTAGCACTTGTTGCACCCTCTGGTGCTGGAAAATCAACACTTCTTCATATCGCTGGATTATTAGAAAAACCAACATCTGGCGATGTTTTATTACGGGGTATTTCCTGTGCAAAATGCTCAGATAATGAGCGAACAGCAATTAGGAGAAATGATATCGGTTTTATTTATCAATTCCACCATTTGCTTCCAGAATTTACAGCATTAGAAAATGTAATGATACCACAAATGATAGCAGGGTTAAAAAAATCAGTAGCAAAAGATCGTGCATTTAAATTATTGCAATATTTGCGAGTATCTCATCGCGCTAAGCATCGTCCTTCAGAATTATCAGGAGGTGAACAACAACGTGTTGCAATTGCACGTGCAGTAGCAAATGCACCTTCTGTATTGTTGGCTGATGAACCTACTGGAAATCTTGATCCTGTAACTTCAGCTTATGTATTTCAGGCTTTATCGGCACTTGTTCGTCAAGCTGGGCTTTCTGCTCTTATTGCAACACATAATTACGCTTTGGCAAAACAGATGCACCGTAGAATTACGCTGAAAGGAAGAAAAATTATTGAACTTCCTTAAAAATGAAATCCAAAATTATTTAAAAAAACTAAACACTCCACTTTATGCCTATTTTCGCTGATTAGGAAGGGTTTTTATGACAGATTTTGTAGTTGATAAAAATCAACAACTAGATATACGTCGTCGTCGGTTGATTTTTCGTGCATGGCATCGAGGTATTCGTGAAATGGATTTGGTTTTTGGGCCATATGTTGATGCTCACATTTCTAAGATGAGTGATAAAGCAATTTCTGAGCTTGAATATATTATGTCTTTTGAAGATCGCGATTTACTCACATGGATTACTGGAGAAGCTATTACACCACCTAAGGTCGATACTCCGCTTTTTCGTGACGTCATAAATTATCGTGTTTGTATAAATTTTAATTGATCAAAATGCCTATATTTGAAAAAATCCTTTTTCCTAACAATCAAAATGATTTAATAATTCTTGATGGAATTATCGATGGAGTTGAGGCTTTTGCTCTTGCTCAATTAAGTACAGAAATTGCTCAGGGTAAACCACTTGTTTATGTAGTTCGTGATGAAACAAAAATTGCTCATTTACAGCAGGCTTTAAGTTTTATTGAGCCCAATTTACCTGTTCTTCATTTTCCTGCGTGGGATTGTTTACCTTATGATCGTGTATCGCCTGCAATAACTATTACTGCCCGTAGGCTTTCAGTTCTGGCACATATATCGACTTTACGTAATAATCCCCATCCTGCGATTATAGTGACAACAGCAAACGCAATCATTCAAAGATTGCCACCATGCGCAATGATTGATAATCAGATTCTTCATGTACGTGTTGGTCAGCGTGTTGATATGGATCATTTGATCCATTACTTAGAACGTAATAATTTTGAACGTGTTGGAATTGTGCGCGATGTCGGTGAATTTGCTGTAAGAGGAGGAATTATTGATATTTTTTCTCCAAGCGAAGTTGAACCTTCACGTCTTGATTTTTTTGGCGATACCTTAGAGACAATCCGTGTATTTGATACAGAAACGCAACGGACAATAAAAAATAGAACTGATTTTTTTCTGCAATCAATGAGTGAGGTTATCCTCACACCGGAGCTCATCAGTCGTTTTAAAAGAAATTATATCAGTACATTTGGTGTACCACAAAAAAATGATACACTCTATGAAGCCCTTTCTCAAGGAAGACGTGTTGCTGGCATGGAGCATTGGTTACCATTTTTTTATGAAAAGCTCGATAATTTTTTTGATTATTGTGGTAATTTTCCTATTATTTTTGAAAATCTTATACAAGAAGCTCTGATTGAACGTTATCGTCTTATTGAAGATTATTATGCTGACCGCAAAGAGCACGAAAATGATAAAGAAAGTGATGTTTCTTATCATCCAGTAGAACCACATCTACTGTATATGAGGCTAGAGGAAGTTTTAGAATGTGCACAACGATCCGGTCAACGTATTGATTTTACGCCTTTTAATGTCCCAAAAACTTCTGAACAGATAACGGTTTTTCATGCGAATGTTATTCCAGGGTATGATTTCGTAAAAGAGCGTAATGCACAAGATAAAAATATTTTTTTGAGCGTGGTTGATCATATTTCTTCATTGCAATCTGCTGGTAAAAAAATTCTCTTAGCCTGTTGGAGCGAAGGATCTATGGATCGCTTATTGCAAGTGCTCGATGAATATGGATTAAAAAAAGTAGAAATTGCAAAATCATTAAGCACTGTAAAAACAAGTTCATCTCATTCTATATTTGCAGCTGTTATAACGATTGATCATGGTTTTGAATCTGAAGATTTTGTTATTATAACAGAACAAGATATTCTTGGTGATCGATTAGTAAGATCTTCGAAACAGCGTAAACGCAATGCGAATTTTATTTCTGAAATTTCTACATTAAATTCTGGTGATTTTGTTGTTCATATTGATCACGGTGTTGGGCAATTTATTGGTCTCAAAACCATTATGACAGCCGGAATTTTACGTGATTGTCTTGAAATCAGCTATGCTGGAGGTGATCGATTATTTTTGCCTGTTGAAAATGTAGAACTTTTATCACGTTATGGATCAGAAGATACAGATGTAACATTAGATAAGCTAGGCGGCGTTGCTTGGCAAGCACGTAAAACACGGTTCAAAAAGCATTTATTGCAGATTGCTGGGCAATTAATCTGTATAGCTGCAGAGCGCGCTATGCGTTCTGCTCCTATTTTGACTCCACCGGTTAGCCTATTTGATGAATTTGTTGCACGCTTTCCTTATGAAGAAACAGAAGATCAGATGAGTGCAATTGATGCGGTTTTGGATGACTTAGAAGCAGGAAAACCAATGGATCGTCTCATATGTGGTGATGTTGGTTTTGGTAAAACAGAAGTTGCTATTCGAAGTGCTTTCGTTGCTGCGTTGAATGGTTATCAAACTGCCGTTGTTGTGCCAACAACTTTACTATCACGGCAGCATTACAAGACTTTTATTGCACGTTTTCAAGGATTACCTGTTAAAATTGGTCATGTTTCAAGACTTGTAAAAGCTGCAGAATTGACCAAAGTGAAAAAGGGGATCTCAGATGGTACAATCGATATCGTTGTTGGAACGCATGCGTTATTGAGCGGATCAGTTAATTTTTCACGATTAGGGTTATTGATCATCGATGAAGAGCAGCACTTTGGTGTAAAGCACAAAGAGCATCTCAAAGAGCTTAAAAGTGATATTCATGTTCTTACACTTTCAGCAACCCCTATACCAAGAACTTTAGGACTTGCCTTATCAGGGGTGCGTGAACTCTCATTAATTACGACTCCACCTATTGATAGAATGGCAGTTCGTACTTTTATTTCACCTTTTGATGCGCTTGTTATACGCGAAACATTGCTGCGTGAGTATTATCGTGGAGGACAGAGTTTTTACGTTTGTCCTCGTATTTCTGATCTTTCTTACGTGGAAGAATATCTCAAAAAGCACGTACCTGAACTCAAATTTGTTATAGCCCATGGACAGATGCCAGCTGGACAGCTTGATGATATTATGAATGCATTTTATGATGGAAAATATGATGTACTGCTTTCCACGACGATCATTGAATCAGGGCTTGATATTCCAACTGCTAATACATTAATTGTGCATCGTGCTGAGATGTTTGGTCTCTCTGCACTTTATCAATTACGGGGAAGGGTGGGACGTTCCAAACAACGCGCTTATGCACTTTTTACTTTTCCATCTAATAAAGTTTTAACGACTGCTGCTCAGCGTCGTCTTAAAATTTTGCAATCTCTTGATACTTTAGGAGCAGGGTTTCAATTGGCTAGTCATGACATGGATATTCGTGGTTCAGGTAATTTCCTAGGCGAAGAACAGTCAGGACATATTAAAGAAGTTGGATTTGAGCTTTATCAAAAAATGCTTGAAGAGGCCGTTTCTGAGTTAAAAGAAGGAAAACATAATGAAGATCTTCAATGGTCACCTCAAATTTCAGTAGGTACAACAGTTTTAATACCAGAAAATTTTGTCCCTGATTTATCATTACGTATGAGTCTTTATCGCCGTTTAATGGCGCTTGAGAATTTAGAGGAAATTAATGAATTAGGAGCTGAATTGATCGATCGTTTTGGTCCTCTTCCATTAGAAGTTCAACATCTACTTAAGATTGTTTATATCAAAGCTTTATGTCGAAAAGCACGTGTAGAAAAATTGGATGTTGGACCCAAAGGTGTTATCATTCAGTTTCGCAATAATCATTTTAACAACAGTGCTGCTCTTGTTCAATGGATTGGAGAACAAGGTTCAATGGCAAAAATCCGACCAGATCAAACTATTGTTTTTATTCGTGATTGGCAAACAGCAGATAAAAGACTATTGGGAGCAGAGACCATTGTGACAAAACTTACAGAAATGATACAATAATTTCTTTTTTAGCAATCTATAATTCATCTTGTAGCCATTTTAAATTATGAGTTTTTTAAGATATATAAATAATTTTTCCTCATTCACGCTACCAAGCTGGAAGACGATATCCGTATAGAGTGGTGTGTAAGAGGGATGTTTAATATATAACCAACGAGCTATCCATTGTTCAGGTACATAATAAAGCGATACTATAGTAACTACCAGAAATAAGGCTTCTATCCTAAAGCACGAACTGCTGAAATAAAATCAACACTTGAGAATGCATCAAGCATCGCTTTTATCACTGCATCTATTGCAGGATCAACTGTTCCGGCGAAATTAAAATTCCCTTTCAAATTTCGAGAAATCTAAACCTCAACGATTTATTTGTTCGTTCCTTGGCGATAAAGAGTTTTTTAATTTTCAATAATCATATCATAATCAAATGTTCCTAAGCGGTTTTGATATTGGGTATCATCAACAGTTCTTATTTCAACATCAATACCAAGACGGGACAAACTATTCTGAAATGCGAGAGCAACCTTTTCTTCGTTAGGTGTTTGAGTCATAATTTCAAATTGCAAAGGTAAGCTATTAGAAGCAATAGCCTTTGTTATTTTTTCTAGTAAAACCTGCTTCTTGTAGAAATTCCCAGGCTTTCTGAGTGATTTTTCGCTCCATACCTGAATCATCGGCATACGCCAGCTTCCATCCATAAACTCAGGAAGAACTGCATCAGGATAAGGCGCTAAAAGAGCTCTTTCTTCTGCACTAGTAGGTTTACCAACAGACGAAAGAATAGAACCTGCCCAATAATCTTCTATTCTTTTATAAACATTATCAAAAAAATGATGATTGACCCATTCAAAATCGAAAAGCATTGATAATGCTTGTCATACTTTTCTGTCTTTAAAGACAGTGCAATGCGTATTAAAAACAAAATCAATCATGTCAGCGGGTGTATTTTTTTGAAAGTTCTTCTTTAATAACTCGTCCTTCACGAACAGCTGGAAAATTATAAGAAAAAGACCCAGCGATTTAAATTAGAAGATCCTTCAATAAAGAGATCAATAACTCCCTTTTTAAAAGCTTCAAAACGCGCCGTATCATTCGAAAATATTCGATTTAGATGGTATCAAAATTGTTCAATCCTTTGTTAACAGGAAGATCTTTACCCCAATAATTTGGATCGCGCTTATAAATAATTCTTTCACCAGGATCAATGTGATGAATAATATAAGGTCCGCTTCCTGGCATTGTAACAACGACTGTTCTTTTCAAAATCATCAACATTAATTAATAGTATGTTTTGGCAAAATTGGCATAGCACTAGCCAAAAGAAGCGGAAATTCACGATCTTTTGAGTGTGGAAACGCATTTTAATACCGTGGTCGCAAATTATTTCAATAGATTCTATGTTTTTCATATATCGATTAAATGGAGGTCTTCCTTTTTCTTTAAGCAGCTCGATTGTAAATAAAACATCTTCAATTTTTATAGGCTCTCCATCTGAAAAACGTGCTTTTGGATTAAGAAAAAGGGTAATTTCCGTGCATTCTTCATTATGTTCAACTTTTTTGCTAAAAGGCTGTAAACCGTAAATGTTCATCACGGGAACGTACCATCATTGTTTCATAAACAAGGCCAGAAAGCTGCTCATCCGCAAAAGTCCTCTTACTGTTGTTCAAAAACTACGTATGACAAATGGATTTAATCCATATAAACGTTGTAGGTTACTTTATCCTTTTGAGTTGCATCAGGAGAAGCATAAGGAAAATAATCAACATTATCTGGTAGTTTTGGTGTTCTATGCATTGCAATACCACTTACTGAAATTTCATAACAAAAAAGGAGAGTGATAAAAATAAAGAATAGTTTAAAATAATGAGAACTGTAAGGTAACATGAAGATTCAGTTTGATCATTTGATAAAATTGATCATTTTAACAATATGCTTTATTTCATGACACTAAGGTGTTGTTAGGGTCAATTTGATAGCAAGTCATATGTTTAAAATGTTTTAAAAACAGCGTGTTCACATAGGTGCCAATGAGATTTTTTATCTTCGATTAAAATTAAATAATACAAAAAGATGCCATTTTATTAATTTATTTTATAAACTTGATTGAAAATTATACTTAATCTTCCTATGTTAGATCTAATTATGAAAGCGCGTTAGAAGGACTAACTTGATCATGTCGCATAAAAATACCTATACTGCTATTTCGGTATTAGCTGGAATTGCTACTCTTTTTTTGACATTCTCTACTCCAGCAAGTGCACAGACTCTGTCTCAAGGCTGGTATAAAGTTTGCAGTAAACAGGGTGATATCGATGTCTGTAATACGATGAATAGTGTTGTGTCGAATACTGGACAACCCTTAACAGTTATTAATTTAGTTGAAGTGAAGGGACCACAAAATGAAAAGCGTATAGGTATTCAAGTACCTACAGGTCGTTTCATACCAGAAGGTGTCCATGTAAAAATTGGAGATAGTTTTTCTGCAAAGGTTCCCTATATTCTTTGTAATGGACCAAGCTGTATTGCTAATGATATTTTAAGTGATAAGCTAGTTTCTGCCATGAAAGCTGGTTCAAAAATGGTTATTACTACAATTAATGCTCGAGGTTCAGAGAATCCTATAGAGCTTTCCCTTAATGGTTTCACTGCTGCATACACAGGCCCTGGTATAGATGAAAAAACTTTTCAACAAGAACAAATGAAATTGCAGCAAGCTGTTCAATCAAAGCAAAAAGAAATTGAAGATCGTATGCGTGCTGAACAAGAGAAAGCTAAACAAGAGAAATAGAAAGTCAGGAATTATAAACCCCTTTCTTATATTTCAGAATTTCTTTTTTATAGGTAATTGAGTTAGAACCGCTACAGAATATTCTGTAGCGGTTTTATATCATTCAGTTTTAAGAAAAGTTCTGCGTTTCCACCAACCAACACGCTTAGTTTGTTGAAACGTTTCAGAGGTTAATGAGGTAATGGTCATTTTAGTAGAATCTTTTTCAACTATTGCTTCTGGTTCAAGCTCTTCTTTTGAGATTGCTGATTCCTTAATAGTATCTTTTTTTCGCTTTTGACGTGTTGATTTTCTTGTTTTTATAGTTTCTTCTTTAACAATTATTTCAGAAGTTGGTTCACTGATTTTTTTTCTTTAGTTGTTAAATTATTTTCGAAAACTTCTGTTGTTATTTTTTTATCATTTTCAAGAATTTGCTGAGAAGCTTTTCTATGGTGTGTTTTACGCTTTTTAGACTTATGATTTACATTAGCTTTTGAAACACTATTTTGTTGTGTTTTCATAAGGTGTTTTTTATCATTTTTGGGTTCAATAAATCCAACAGGCTCAGCATTTGGCACATAAAATTTGCGACGTTCTGCTTTAATTTCTGCTAATGCTTGTTTAGCAAAATTTCCAACTGGTTCTGCGTAAGGAGTGCGGAACTGATAAAAATCGTTACCTTGATTACGACGATTCCTATGGCGTCCATAACGACGCCCACGACGACGAGTCTCTTCATCATTTTGAACATCATTTTCATGAGAAGCATGAAGAGAATTATCTGTAGATTCAGTTATATAACTTTTATGCGAACGTTGTTTGTTATTTTTAATAAGCGTCGAATCTTCAACAAATTCAACTTTTACTGAGAGTGTATCTTTGACTTTTTTCTTGCTTTCATCTTCAGAAATGGTTGGAGATAGGTTATCTTCCTTTGCTGAGGTCCCTTTAAAAATGAGAAGGTGTTGCATTCCGATGCTATCATCTGCTTCAATGCTAATATTGAGTTTAAAGCGTGTCTCCAAATCAACAAGAATATTACGTTTATAATTTAGCACATAAAATGCTGTTGCTGTAGGGGTTCGTACAATAATGTTATGCTGCGGATTATGTAGAAGATATTCTTCAATTGAACGCATAACGTGTAAAGCGATTGATGATTCAGAGCGTATATTTCCGGTTCCAGAGCAATGCGGGCAGGACTGTGTTGTGCTTTCTAAAACCGATACACGAATGCGTTGACGACTCATTTCCAGGAGGCCAAAATTTGAAATATGCCCTACTTGAATACGAGCACGATCACTTTTTAAACAATCCTTTAATTTTTTTTCAACAAGCTTAATGTTGCGCTTTTCAAGCATATCAATGAAATCAATCACAATCAAACCAGCCAAATCACGTAAGCGTAATTGACGAGCTATTTCTTCAGCAGCTTCAAGATTTGTTTGTAACGCCGTTTTTTCAACAGAGTGTTCTTTGGTAGAGCGACCCGAATTTATATCAATAGCAACAAGTGCTTCTGTCTGATTAATAACAAGATAACCACCAGATTTTAAAGAAACTTGCGGATGCAATATTTTGTCAAGTTGAATTTCGATACCGCTGCGTGTGAAAATAGGTATTGGATCGCGGTAAGGCTGAACAACTTTTGCATAACTGGGCATAAGCATACGCATAAAATCTTTAGCTTCACGATATCCCTGGTCACCAGAAACAAGAATTTCACTAATATTTTTATTATAAAGATCGCGTATAGAGCGTTTTATAAGGCTACTTTCTTCATAAACTAAACAGGGAGCTATTGATTTAAGTGTCAAACTACGAACAGTCTCCCACAATCTCATGAGATATTCATAATCGCGTTTAACTTCAGCTTTTGTTCTATTTTCTCCAGCCGTTCTCAGGATTATTCCCATACCTTTCGGAACTTCTAATCCTTTCACAATTTCTTTAAGACGGTTGCGATCTTGTGTATTGGTAATTTTCCGTGAAATACCACCGCCGCGTGCTGTATTTGGCATTAAAACAGAATAGCGACCTGCTAATGATAAATAAGTTGTTAGTGCTGCGCCTTTATTACCACGCTCCTCTTTAATTACCTGAACTAATAAAATTTGACGCCGTTTAATAACTTCTTGAATTTTATATTGACGCTCTTGTTTAGAGTAATAAGTAGGTTTTTCTTCAAAGGCATCAGAAGTAAGCATATCAAAAGATTCATCATCCATTGTTATTGATTCAGAGAAAATATCATTTTCAATACCTGCTGCTATAGTACGAGAATTCTTTTGTTTCTTTATTTTTTTTGAGTTTCTTTTATCCTGATTTATTTCTTCAACAAGATCATCATCATTCTCAAAAGCAACCGCTTTCTCTTCTTTTTCAAGGAGAGCAAGACGATCAGCAACAGGAATTTGATAATAATCAGGGTGAATCTCTGAAAATGTTAAAAATCCATGGCGGCCACTACCATACTCTACAAAAGCTGCTTGAAGAGAAGGTTCCACACGCGTAACACGTGCTAAATAAATATTTCCTTTGAGCTGCTTTTTGTGTTCTGATTCGAAATCAAATTCTTCAATTTTGTTGTCTTGAACAACAACAACACGTGTTTCCTCCGGGTGGGAGGCATCGATAAGCATTTTGTTTGACATAAGTTAAAATCCTGAAGACGCTATGCGCAATTTCATTTAAACAAACAGCGTAACTATTCATAAATGTAAATGACTGTTTGTTATAAAAGGGGAGTGCCGACATAATGTGATGGGATACCGTGCGTAAACATATTATAGTATTTACAGTATCTTCAATCATCATTCCCATCTGTTTTATATGACTCATATTTTACAAGTCTCCGGCAAAATAATTCCGAAAATGGTCCGAATATCCGAACCAGCGAATCTTAAAACGCGTCATGTCCTTAGGGTATAAAGATTTTTCTTATAAAATCCTAAACCTATAGCTATACGATAAACCTTCTAAAAACAATTCAATGAAATTCATTGATAATTTAAGTCAATATTAGATGGTTATGATCCTAAAGGACGCGCAAATGTTTTTTATGTTGATATCATACTTTTGGCAAGTAACAATTAAGTGTATCTTACGATAATGACTTTAATTTAACTTTTGGGGAGATGTTATCGTAAAAAGATTTAGCATTCTTCTATAGAACATAATTATATTCCATATTACCACTTTACACGATAAAGTAAGTTATAAATGTAAAAAGAGTTTCTGATTTTAATGATATTTTCACTAAAGTTCTGTATTAAAAAGCTAAAAGCAGCTTTTGAGGATGTTGTTAGGTATTTCTTATGCTGTTTATTCTTTTTTATGATATGCCAAACACACATTCAAGCTGCAGAAGCACTAAAACTCATTAGTTTGCGTGCTATTGGTGATAATATGTATACACGTATTATTGTAATTTTTGATGTTGAACCAAATTTCCATTTACAAATTTTAGATACGCCTGCACGTTTAATTATCAATTTGCCTTTAACTGATTTTTCTTTACAAAAATTGCCATTAAATAAAAAGAATATATTATCAGGTATAGTATCAGATGTGCGTTATGGTTTTTCTGATATACAAAGCTCACGCATTATTTTAACGAGTGATGTCGTTTTTTCCGTTGAAAAAACTACAGTGCAAAAATTAGATAATGGTTCATGGCAAATGTTGATTGATATTGCACTCAGCACACAACAAAAATTTAATGAAATATTAAAAAAACAACAGTTGGTTAACAATACTATAAAAACACAACAACCAAATTTAAAATATCCTTTTCGTGTTACTCTCGATCCTGGTCATGGTGGAATTGATAGTGGTGCGCAGGGTATTACTGGTATTTTAGAAAAAGATATAACTCTAGCTTTCGCACTTGCATTGCGAGATGAGTTAGAAAAAAATACTGATATCGACGTTATGTTAACACGCGATTCTGATGTATTTTTACGATTAAACGAAAGAATTAAAAAAGCACAAAAATTTGGTGCTGACCTTTTTATATCAATTCATGCAGATACTATTAATACTCCCTCTTTGCGTGGTGCTACAGTGTATACTATCTCTGATAAGGCATCTGATGCGATGGCAAAAACTTTAGCTGAGAGTGAAAACAAAGTCGATCTTCTTGATGGATTACCTGCGGAAGAACTTCCTGAAGTCGCAGATATTTTAATTGATCTTACTCAACGTGAAACTCACACATTTTCAGTTAATTTTGCTGATCGTGTTATTTTAAATCTATCAAACAGTAATATTCATTTGATTAATAATCCTCATCGATATGCTGATTTTCAAGTTTTAAAAGCTCCCGATGTACCTTCTGTGCTGATAGAGATAGGTTATTTATCTAATAAAGAGGATGAAGAATTATTGAGTGATCCTCAATGGAGAAAAAAAATGGCAGCTTCTATTGCTCATGCTATTCTTCAGTTTTCTCAATATCAACAAAAGATTATGCAAGCTCTTTAAAGTAAATAAAAATAAAGTGTTAGTGTTAAATTTAAATATAAATAGAATAAAATGACAAAAATAGTCTTGCATTTATATTAATTCAGTAACAATTATGCTTTATGAATAACAGAGCACTGTAGGTTTCACTTACCATACACATACAAAGCGATACCCATTTTAATGATGATTTTTTTTAGATATTTTTTTCGTTCTCTTATCACTGTTGGATTTTGTGGAAGTGTATTATTGTTAATAATAACAACTAGTCAAGCTAATGGCCTTCCTGATTATAAGGTTCTTTCGCTGTATGAACCGCCTGTGATGACGCGTATACATGCGACTGATGGCAATCTTATGGCAGAGTTTGCAACAAAAAATCGCCTTTATTTACCAATTCGATCAATTCCAAATCTTCTTAAAGAAGCTTTTATTTCAGCTGAAGATAAAAATTTTTATAATCATTTTGGTTTAGATCCTGAAGGGCTTTCTAGGGCTTTAATCAGTAATATCATTCATATGGGTTCTGGTCGACGTCCAGAGGGAGCATCAACCATTACACAGCAAGTTGCTAAAAACTTTTTATTAAATTCAGATCCAACATTTGAACGTAAATTGAAAGAAGCTATTCTTGCAATGCGTATTGAAAGGACTTATTCAAAAGATCATATTCTGGAATTGTATCTTAATGAAATTTATCTTGGTCGTGGCACATATGGTGTTGCGTCAGCTTCATTAAATTATTTTAATAAATCTGTCGATGAGCTTACTTTAGAGGAATGCGCTTATCTTGCTGCTCTTCCTAAAGCTCCTGCAAATTACGATCCGTTCAGACATACACAACGGGCTATTGAGCGGCGTAATTGGGTTATAGATCGGATGATTGTTAATAGATATATAACATTAGAGCAAGGCGAACAAGCTAAAGAAAAGCCTTTAGGGGTAGTCCTACGTGGGCGTGATAGCTACGTTTTTGCTGCTGATTATTTTACTGAGGAAGTTCGCCGTGATTTAATGAATCGTTATGGAGCTAAAGCACTGTATGAAGGCGGGCTTTCAGTGCGTACAACGCTTAATCCGCATTTGCAGCTTATTGCGCGGCGTGCTTTGCAAAATGGCTTAATTAAATTTGATCACGCACAAGGATGGCGTGGAGCCTATAAACATATTGATAATCAAAAAGAAAAAGATTGGGGTATAGCGCTCGCAGATATTTCTAAGTTGAGTGATGTGCCCGAATGGGATTTAGCAGTTGTTCTTTCTGCGAAAGATGACAAAATAGAAATTGGTTTACAACCACAACGTGAAGCGTCAGGTTTATTATCAAAAAAACGAGAAATTTATGAATTGTCTACAGAACATTCAAAATGGGCATTAAAGGTTATTGATAAAAATGGTCATTTCGAAACTGTCAAAAATTTATCTGATGTTCTGCATATTGGAGATGTTATTTTCGTCGAAAAATTATCCGATGCAGACAATATTTATAGCTTACAACAAATACCTAAAGTTGAAGGCGCAATTGTTGCAATGGATCCTCATACAGGTCGAGTTCTTGCAATGGTAGGTGGTTTTTCTTTCGCTATATCTGAATTTAACCGTGCAACACAAGCTTACCGTCAGCCTGGTTCTGCCTTCAAACCTTTCGTCTATGCAGCAGCTCTTGATATCGGATATACACCAGCATCAGTCATATTAGATGCTCCTGTTGAAATTCGCCAAAGTGATGGCACAGTTTGGCAACCTAGAAATTATGGTGATACATTTGCAGGACCTTCAACATTACGTTATGGTATTGAGTATTCTCGTAATTTGATGACTGTTCGCCTCGCTAATGATATGGGAATGAAACTGGTTTCTGAATATGCAGAGCGTTTTGGTGTTGCAAGTAAATTACCACCTTATCTTCCTATGGCTTTGGGAGCTGGTGAAACAACAGTTTTAAAAATGGTAACAGCTTATTCAGTTATTGCAAATGGAGGGCGCTCTCTTCAACCTTCTCTTATAGATCGTATTCAAGATCGTTATGGAAGAACGATATACCGTCATGATAACCGCCTGTGTGAAAATTGTAATGTTCAATCATGGGATTATCAGAGTGAACCCAAATTGATTGATGAGCGAGACCAAGTTCTTGATCCTATGACAGCTTATCAGATTACTTCAATGATGGAAGGAGCTGTTAAGCGTGGTACGGCTGCAAGTTTGGGTTACCTTAATCGGCACATTGCTGGCAAAACAGGTACAACTAATGATTCTAAAGATACGTGGTTTATAGGATTTACGCCTGATCTTGTAGTTGGTGTTTTTTTGGGGTACGATCAACCAGCTTCACTAGGAAACAGGGGAACAGGAAGTGCGTTAGTAGTACCTATTTTTGGTGAGTTTATGCAAAATGCCCTAGAAGACAAACCAGATGTTCCGTTTAAAGTACCAGATGATATGATTTTAATGGCAATTAATCGTAAAACAGGCATGCTTGCTGTAAAAGGGGACACTGATGTTATCATAGAAGCATTTAAACCAGGAACTGGTCCTGCTGATATATATCAGGTTATTGGTGGAACAAATTCTTTTCAAGAGGGCGTACCTACAGTAACAACGTCTCCGCAAGTTAATAAAGCTCTTGAAAGTGGTACTGGTGGATTGTATTGAATGAGTGTATATACGAGCATTAGTCACTTTGGATGGTCCTGTAATAAATGATAGTAATAGAAAATTTATGTAGTCATAAGCTGTTATAGCGATATTCACTTATTTCTATAATTAGATTAAGATCAGTAAATTGACGAAAGATGGTAACATCCTCTATTAAGAAATGTAGAATATAGAGATGTTGTAGTAGTAAAATAAAGACTGAGAATGCTAAATTATGCGAGCAGAAATAGAAACATTAGTTGATGAAATTCAGCAAGCACTTCAGTTGCTAAGGAGGCATCTTTGACTGGGATCAGTCATTGAAACGCCTTGAATATCTTAATCAAAAGGCAGAAGATCCATCGCTTTGGGATAATGCACAACAAGCGCAAGATATGATGCGTGAGCGTCAATCCCTTGAGGATTCGATTAACAGCATTGAATTATTTACGCAAAAACTCGAAGAATCTATTGAATTAATCGCAATGGGTGAAGAAGAACGTGATGTAGATGTTATTGCTGACGCAGAAAATACAATACGTGAATTAAAAAATGAGATAGATAAACGTCAAATTGATATACTTCTTTCAGGAGAAGCAGATTCCAATGATACTTATTTAGAAATTCACGCTGGAGCTGGTGGTACAGAAAGCCAAGATTGGGCTGCCATGCTTCTACGCATGTATATTCGTTGGGTTGAACAGCATAAAATGAAGGTTGAAGTCTTAGAAATTAATGATGGAGAAGAAGCGGGTATAAAATCAGCAACCATTCTCATAAAAGGGCATAATGCCTATGGTATGATAAAAACAGAGTCAGGAGTTCATCGTTTGGTGCGCATTTCACCATATGATTCAAATGCAAGACGCCATACCTCTTTTGCAAGTGTTTGGGTTTATCCCGTTGTTGATGATAATATTAAAGTTGATGTATCAGAGTCTGATGTGCGTATTGATACATATCGTGCATCAGGAGCTGGAGGACAACATGTCAATACAACGGATTCTGCAGTTCGCATCACTCATATAAAAACAGGTATTGTTGTTCAATGTCAAACGGAGCGTTCTCAGCATAAAAATAGAGCAACAGCTTGGTCTATGTTACGCGCACGTCTTTATGAAGAAGAGCTTAAGAAGCGTGAAGAAGAGACCAATGCCGTTGAAGCTTCTAAAACAGAAATTGGATGGGGGCACCAAATTAGATCTTACGTTCTTCAGCCCTATCAGCTGGTTAAAGATTTACGCACAGGAATTGAAAATACTGATCCGCAATCTGTGCTTAATGGTGATTTAGATAGATTTATAGAAGCAGCACTTGCCCAGCGAGTTTATGGAAAAGAGCAAATGATTGAAGATATTAATCTATAATATTTAAATTTTCTTGCTATGATCATTTACTTTATCAGCCTTAATTTATTACAATTAATCTTATCAATTAAATTTACAAAAAAGCACCCATACTCAATAATTGAATTATAAAATATTATTTCACCATAGCGCGCGCAGCTGCTAAAACCTTTTCAGCATGTCCAGATATACTAACTTTACGCCATTCTTCTACTATCTTTCCATTTGAATTGATAAGAAATGTGCTACGTTCAACCCCCATATATTTACGCCCATACATGCTTTTTTCGATCCAAACGTTATAAT
Source organism: Bartonella bacilliformis KC583 (assembly GCF_000015445.1). Lineage (NCBI taxonomy): Bacteria > Pseudomonadati > Pseudomonadota > Alphaproteobacteria > Hyphomicrobiales > Bartonellaceae > Bartonella > Bartonella bacilliformis. The sequence goes on from NC_008783.1 coordinate 825,542, forward strand.
CTCTAAGAGTGGCTTTTTCTTCATCCGAAACAAGAATGATATCAAGTTTGTGTTTTGTTTTAAATTTATCGTGTTTCTCAACATTATCTGGAGATATACCAACAATAACGACTCCAATTTTATCGAACTCTTCTTTTAATCCTGTAAAATCAATTGCTTCTCTTGTGCATCCGCTTGTATCATCTTTGGGATAGAAATATAAAACAACTGATGTTCCTCGAAGATCGGAAAGGCATAACTGACTTCCACCATCACGTGGTAACTTAAAGTCGGGAGCAATATCACCTTTGGTTGGTTGTGTCATTGGACTTATCTTTCTCTTTGACATGATATTAATCAATCTAAAATTATGAGTAATTTAAGAAACTATAAAATGTAAATCATAGATTATAGTCGCTTAATTAAAATGTGTTTTTTCTTTCCAAAGGAGATCTTAACGCTCTCTGTTGCATTGATATCTTCTTCAGAAATTAAGCGAGTTTCATCCGTAACAATTTGATCATTTACACGCACACCTCCACCTTGAATATGTCGACGTGCTTCACTGTTGGATTTAGCTAATCCTGCTTGGACTAAAAGAGAAAGTAATCCAGCACCTTTTTTTAATTCTATAGCATTAATTTTAATTGCTGGCAGATTATCTCCAAGAGTTTTTTCTTCAAAAGTTTTACGTGCAGTTTCTGCAGCCTCATTTGCAACGGTATATCCATGCAACATTGCTGTAATTTCTGTTGCAAGAATCTTCTTAGCTTCATTAATTTCAGTACCTTGTAATGCAGAAAGTTTAGCAATTTCATTCATTGGTAATGTGGTATAAAGTTTTAAAAATCGTGTTACATCAGCATCTTCTGTATTACGCCAATATTGCCAAAATTGGTAAGGTGAAAGCATATCTGCATTAAGCCATATGGCACCACTTAATGATTTACCCATTTTTACACCAGAAGACGTGGTAAGTAATGGCGAAGTTAATGCATATAACTGTGGTGTTCCTAAACGATGTCCTAATTCAATACCGTTAACAATATTGCCCCATTGGTCTGAACCACCCATTTGCACGCGTAATCCATAGCGCTTATTGAGCTCAACAAAATCATAACTTTGTAAAATCATATAGTTAAATTCAAGAAATGATAAAGAATGCTCACGCTCAAGTCTAAGTCTAACAGAATCAAATGACAACATACGGTTTACTGAAAAGTGTTTTCCTACATCGCGCAAAAATTCTAGATAATTTATATTGCATAGCCATTCAGCATTATTGACAATGCCTGCATCAGTTTTTTTATCACCAAATGTCAAATAATTGGCAAAAACCTTTTTGATGCCAACAATATTTTTAGCGATATCATCTTGTGTTAAAAGTATCCGGGATTCTTCTTTAAAAGAGGGATCACCGATCATACCTGTACCACCACCTATCAAAACAATAGGCTTATGACCGGTTTTTTGTAACCAGTAAAGCATCATGATTTGAAGAAGACTTCCAGCATGAAGACTTGAGGAGGTAGGATCAAATCCAATATAAGCAGTTACAATTTCTTTTAAGAAAAGATCATCTAGGCCTTTTTCATCTGAAATTTGATGTATAAAACCGCGCTCTTTCATAACATGTAAAAATTCAGATTTAAAAGCAAACATGGAATTTATTTCCTGCATTTATAGGATTGAAGCTAACGCGTTGTCTTTATCATAAATAATACAAAGCTCACAAGAATATGAAAATGTTAATTATAAAAAGAGCGATTAATTTGATCGAATAAAATTTTGAAAAGAGATATTAGTAGTATTTTTTGTAACAAATGCGTTGGCAATAATATCGAGATAATTATAAGAAGTTACATTTTTTGTTTTAAGCATGCTCCTAAAATAAACAAGCTTAAGGAATGTGTGTTCATGGCTATATTGAATTATTTTTTCAAAATTTACCTAAAATAGCGAAAATCACTATCTAAGTGTCTTAACTTTCTCAGAAAACAAGACACTTTTGAGGTATTGAAGAGTGATTTTTTTATTTCTTATAAGCTTTTTTACGCTCTGAGTAAGAAGAAGAGATTGCAAGTGGAGAAACCAGTCTTTCATTTGCAATATGATTATCTAAATATTGCGCACATCGCTCAAGAAGTTTTTCGTTATACCCACTGAAAAAGTGATTAGCCCCCTCTAATATTTCTTGCATAATGGTAATACCTTTTTGCATTTTTAATTTATCAACAAGGGTTTGAACATCTTTTGGAGGAGAAACTTTATCAGCGTCACCGTGAATTATAAGACCAGAGGAGGGGCAAGGAGCAAGAAATGAAAAATCATAAATATTGGGTTGAGGAGCAACAGATATAAAACTTTCAATTTCTGGTCGACGCATTAAAAGTTGCATACCAATCCACGCACCAAATGAATATCCAGCTACCCAGCAATTTTGAGAATCAGGATGTTGTGTCTGCACCCAATCAAGTGCAGCAGCAGCATCTGACAGTTCACCTGTTCCATAATCAAATTCACCTTGGCTCCGACCAATCCCACGAAAATTGAAACGTAATGTGGTAAAACCACGTTGGTGAAACATGTAAAATAAGTCATAGACAATTCTGTTATTCATTGTTCCACCGAATTGGGGATGAGGATGTAGAACAATTGCAATTGGGGCATTCTTTTGTTGTGAGGGTTGATAACGCCCTTCAAGACGACCTACAGGGCCATTAAAAATGATTTCTGGCATTAAATGCTCCTTAAGTTCTTATTGACCGTGGTCAATTTTCACCGTAAAATCTGCTTTATATATGCATAGTTGTTGTACTTTAATTAATCGCTAAATACTCTGTTTTGTAGAAATTTTTCAAGAAAATTGCGTTGTTTTTTAAAAATCAATTCATAAAAATTAATATTGGAATTTAAAATGGCTGTAAAACGCCGATATTTTGATCATAATGCAACAACACCACTCACAAAAATAGCACGAATGGCGTTACTAGAATCTTTAGAGATTTTTGGCAATCCATCATCTGTACATACTGAAGGACGCACTGCTAAAGCTTTATTACAAAAAGCACGTCGACAAATTGCCGATAGACTTAATGCAAATCCAGAGCATATTGTATTTACATCTGGTGCAAGTGAAGCAGCGATGACATTACTTACACCTCTTTATAATGTGGGATATTCTAAAGTACGATTTTCTCACCTTTATATTGGTGCTAGTGAGCACCCATCTATTGCAGAAGGGGGGCGTTTTTCTAAAGAATCAATCAGTATAATTCCGGTTGATCAAAATGGTCTCATTCAACAAGAAAAATTAAAGAGCTTATTATCTACACATGATAAAAGAAAAGGTTTACCTCTCATTGCTATTCAAGCAGCAAATGGTGAAACTGGCGTCATTCAACGCATAAGAGAGATCGCTGATATTGTCCGCAACGCTGAAGGTGTATTAATTGTTGATTTGGTACAATATGTAGATAAAAATTTCATTGATATTAATCATTTTGGAGGGGATTTTTTTATACTTTCAGCTCATAAAGTTGGTGGTCCTAAAGGGGTTGGTGCTTTTGTTGCTAACGGTCTTCTTATGCCACAACCTCTCATTGTCGCTGGTGGGCAAGAAAAAGGGTTTCGCGGGGGAACAGAAGCATTGCCTCTTATTGCTTCTTTTGGAGCCGCAATGGCTGATTGCTTTACTCAAGAAGAGGTAAAACAATTAAGTTATTTGCGTGATAGATTAGAAGAAGGTTTACAAAAAATTAGCGATGAAATTGAAATTTTTTGCAAAAATGTTCAGCGTTTGCCGAATACTACTTATTTTTCTGTACGTAATATAAAAGCTGAAACAATGCAAATTGCCTTTGATTTAGCAGGATTTGCTGTATCATCAGGTTCTGCTTGTTTTTCAGGAAAAGTGAAGCAAAGCAATGTTTTAGAAGCAATGGGATACCATGTACCTCAAGGTGCAATCCGTGTTTCAACAGGGCGGTATACAACTCTTAAAGATATCGATGACTTTTTATTAGTTTTTTCTCAAATTATCAATAAAAACAAAAAATCAAATTGATCACTGAAAATTCAGTACTGTCCTTTAAAAATAGAATAAGCTTGATTGAAATTTTCCTATTTTACATATAACCTAAAGACAGGCTGATTGTTTTATTTCATGAAAAAGCAAGGTCTTTAATCACCGGTTTTAGGCACCGGCAAAATGGAGAAAGTTGATGCCGGCAGTACAAGAGACGATACGTCAGGTACGTGAAATAGATGTCGATCAGTATAAATATGGTTTTGAAACCAATATTGAAATGGATAAAGCTCCAAAAGGCTTAAATGAAGATATTATTCGATTTATTTCTGCTAAAAAAGGTGAACCTGAATGGATGTTGATGTGGCGTTTGCAAGCTCTTCACCGCTGGTCTACAATGGAAGAGCCTAATTGGGCGCGTATTCAATATCCCAAAATTAATTTTCAAGATCTTTGTTATTATGCTGCTCCTAAAAATCATACTGGACCAAAATCTTTAGATGAAGTTGATCCTGAATTATTAGCAACTTACGAAAAACTTGGCATTCCTCTTAAAGAGCAAGAAATTTTAGCTGGAGTAAAAAAACAAACCGAAAATTCTGCTCTTGATGATAATATTTATGGTTCCGGACGAGTGGCTGTTGATGCGGTTTTTGACTCTGTTTCTGTTGTGACAACATTTAAAGAAGAGTTAGCGCGTGCTGGTGTCATTTTTTGTTCTATTTCAGAAGCAATTACTGAACATCCCACCTTGATTAAAGAATATTTAGGAACAGTGGTTCCAGTTAGTGATAATTATTATGCCGCTTTAAATGCTGCTGTTTTTACAGATGGTTCATTTGTTTATATCCCTAAAGACGTTCGTTGTCCTATGGAACTCTCAACTTATTTTAGGATTAATGAACGCAATACAGGTCAATTTGAACGAACATTGATTATTGCAGATGAAAATTCTTACGTGTCTTATCTTGAAGGATGTACAGCACCTCAACGTGATGAAAATCAACTCCATGCTGCTGTTGTTGAACTCGTTGCATTAAAAAATGCTGAAATTAAATACTCTACAGTACAAAATTGGTATCCTGGTGATAAAGAAGGTAAAGGTGGTGTTTATAATTTTGTAACGAAACGCGGGGATTGTCGAGGCAACCACTCTAAAATTTCATGGACTCAAATTGAGACAGGTTCTGCAATTACTTGGAAATATCCCTCTTGTTTACTCCGTGGTGATAATTCATCTGGAGAATTTTATTCTATAGCTATTGCAAATGGCTATCAACAAATCGATTCCGGTACAAAAATGATCCATTTAGGAAAAAATACATCAAGTCGTATTATTTCCAAAGGAATTTCAGCAGGCTTTTCAAATAATACTTATCGTGGGCAAGTAACTGCACACCGAAAAGCACAAAATGCTCGTAATTTCACTCAATGTGACAGTTTATTAATTGGCAATAACTGTGGTGCTCATACAGTACCTTATATTGAAGCAAAAAATGCAACAGTCCAATTTGAACATGAAGCAACGACGTCAAAAATATCCGATGATCAACTTTTTTATGTTATGCAAAGAGGGATTCCTGAAGAAGAAGCTATCGCGTTAATCGTTAATGGTTTTGTAAAAGAAGTTATTCAAAAGCTTCCCATGGAATTTGCGGTTGAAGCACAAAAGCTCATTGGTATTAGCCTCGAGGGTAGTGTAGGTTAATTATTGATAAAATAGAAATGCTCGTTGAATATTAAAATAACGAAACCAGGATTAAATTATGTTAGAAATCAAAAATTTACATGCTCGTATTGCTGAAACCAATACAGAGATTATTTGTGATTTAAATTTAACGGTTCAAGATGGTGAAGTTGCTGCCATTATGGGACAAAATGGAGCAGGGAAGTCTACTTTATCTTATTTGCTTGCTGGTCATGATGATTACAAAATAACAAAGGGAGATATTCTTTATAATGGACAATCCATTTTAGAGATGGATCCAGCAGAACGTGCAGCATTTGGTATTTTTCTTGCATTTCAATATCCGATGGAAATACCAGGTATTGCGACAATGGAATTTTTAAAGGTTGCTATGAATTCTCAACGTAAAGCTCGCAATGATGAAGAGCTTAAAATTCCTCAATTTATTAAACGTGTTAAAGAAATTGCTTCCAAACTTGAAATCGATATGGGCATGCTTAAGCGCCCATTAAATGTTGGCTTTTCAGGTGGAGAAAAAAAACGAGCTGAAATTCTTCAAATGGCTCTACTTGAACCTACGCTTTGTATTTTAGATGAGACAGATTCTGGTTTAGATATTGATGCATTAAAAATTGTTGCTGATGGTGTTAACAGACTTCGTAGCCTGAAACGCTCATTTTTAATTATTACTCACTATCAGCGGTTGCTTGATTATATTGTGCCAGATACGGTGCATATTCTCCATAAAGGTCGTATCATAAAAAGTGGAGACAAATCATTAGCACTTTATTTAGAAAAAAATGGATATGCTGATATCATCGGTGAAGCAGCTTGAGGTCATTAAATATGAGTATGAACTCGCAGCAAGAATTAATAAAAGTTGAAACCGATATCATCAATAATTTCAATCAACGTGTGAGCAACTTACCAGGCAATAAAGAAGTGCAGGCGGTACGCAGAAGGGCTATTGAGTTATTTCAAAAAACAAAGTTGCCTTCACGCAAAATTGAAAATTGGCATTATACTAATCTACGTACTTTATTGAAATCTGTTAGTGACTTTTCAGAAATAAATAATAAAAAATTGGTCAATCCATTACTTTCAGAAAATATTATTTTTTCTATCCAAAATGGTAAAGCACTCACACAATCAAAAATAGCGAATATTACAGTAAAAAAAATTGCAGATCTATTAGAAGAAAATGATACAAAAATAATAGATCAAGTGATTGCTGATGACGATTTTATCGGGCAATTAAATACAGCTTTTGTTACAGATGGTTGGATTTTTCAAATTCCTGAAAATACAAAATTAGATATCCCAATCGAGTTACAAAATATTCAAATGAGTGGGCAATCGCATATTTTTTCAGAAATTAAGGTTGAAAAAAACAGTCAAATTACAATGATTGAACGCCAAATTGGTAACGACCAAAATAGCCTTGTCAGTTCTATATGTTCACTGAATGTTGCAGCGCATAGTGATGTTACATGGATCCTTATCCGAGATCGAGGAATGAATTCTACACAATTTGGTCGATTTCGTGCTGTGCTTGGTGAAAATGCTAAATTATCACTTTATATAATTAATATAGGTAGCCAGCTTAATCGTCAGGAAATTGATATAGAATTACAGGAAAAAGAAGCTGATTTTCAATTGCGTGTAATCAATTTATTATCTGGGCAAACGCATAGTGATATTACAATGAATGTTCTCCACGTTGAAGAGGGGACAACCTCAACGGAAATCATACGCAATGTTATCACGGATAAGGCTCATGGTGTTTTTCAAGGAATGATACGTGTTGCAAAAAAAGCTCAAAAAACAGATGCACGTATGGCTTGTAATAGTCTTATCCTTTCAGATGATGCAGAATTTTATGCAAAACCTGAGCTAGAGATTTTCGCTGATGATGTTTCTTGTGGTCATGGTGCAACGGTTACTAAAATTAACCGTGACCATCTTTTTTATCTAATGGCACGTGGTATTTCCTTTAAAACAGCTCGCGCACTTCTAATTAAGGGGTTTGTTTCAGAATTAATTGATGACATCAATCAAGATGACGTCCAAACTATTTTGAATAATATTCTTAGTAACTGGTTAAACAAAAATGTCTAAGGCAAAAAAATGGAAAATTACACACAAACATTAAATTATAATGTAGAAGAAATTCGACGTGATTTTCCTATTTTGCATCATACTATTTATGGTAAGCGATTAGCTTATCTTGACAACGGGGCTTCTTCTCAAAAGCCACAACCAGTTCTCGATGCAATGAATAATATTCATCGAAGCAGTTATGCTAATGTACATCGAGGAATACATTTTTTATCAAATTCAGCAACACAATTTTATGAAAATTCTCGTGAAACGGTTCGTGCTTTTTTAAATGCACAAACAGTTGAAGAAGTTATTTTTACTAAAAATGCAACAGAAGCTATCAATACCGTGGCTTATGGCTGGGGAATGTCTAGATTGAGTGAAGGTGATGAAATCATCCTCACGATCATGGAACATCATTCAAATATCATTCCCTGGCATTTTATCCGTGAACGCAAAGGTGTTAAGCTTGTTTTTGTGCCCGTTGATGAAGATGGTATTTTACACATTGAAGATATTCAAAAAGCTTTCAGTAATAAAACTCGGCTTGTTGCTATTACTCATATGTCGAATGTATTGGGAACTGTCCCCCCTGTTAAAGAGATAGTAAAGCTAGCGCACCAAAATGCTGTTCCCGTCCTTATCGATGGTTCTCAGGGAGTTGTGCATTTAACAGTTGATATGCAAGATCTTGATTGTGATTGGTATGTTTTTACCGGTCATAAGATTTATGGTCCTACAGGTATCGGTGTTCTTTATGGGAAAAAATCTCGCTTAGAAGAGATGCATCCTTTTCAAGGAGGAGGGGAGATGATCGAGGAGATAACAGTTGATCAAGTTTCCTACAACTCTCTTCCATATCGTTTTGAAGCTGGAACTCCTCCTATAGTAGAGGCTGTTGGATTGGCTACTGCTATTAATTACATAGATGAAAAAAATAAAAATTCTATTCATGCACATGAAATGGAACTTTTGGCTTATGTGCATGAAAGGCTTGAAACAGTTAAATCATTGCGTATTTATGGTCGTGCTCCTAATAAGGGACCTATCGTATCTTTTACAATTGAAGGCATTCATCCACATGATATCGCAATGTTTATTGATCGAGAAGGTATTGCTATACGTGCAGGAACACATTGCGCACAGCCTCTATTACAACATTTTGGCTCAACATCAACTTGCCGTGCATCATTAGCCATGTATAATAATCACGAAGATGTTGATCAACTAGTTAAAGCATTAGAAAAAGCAAGGACATTTTTTAATGGATAAACCAATTGAAGCATGTGATTCTGCTCAATCAGTTGATATAGAAGGCGGAAAAGAAAAAGCTTATATATCAACAATCCCAGCAGCTGAAATTGATCGTATGACGAATGATATCATTGCTGCTCTTAAAACTATTTATGATCCGGAAATTCCTGCTGATATTTATGAACTAGGGTTGATTTATCGTATTGATATTGAAGATGATCGTTCAGTAAAAATTGAAATGACACTCACAGCACCTGGTTGTCCTGTTGCAGGTGAAATGCCAGGCTGGGTAGAAAATGCTGTGAGTGCAGTTGAGGGTGTTTTAGGAGTTGAAGTGGTCATGACATTTGACCCACCATGGACACCCGATTTTATGTCAGAAGAGGCGCAAGTCTCTACCGGATTATACTAAAATTTTTCTAAATAAAAAGCATAAAGCACTTTTCTTCAATGTGAATCTCACCAAAAGGTATCTTCACATTGTCAGCTTTTAGCTTATAGATTTTACTTAAGTTGCGTCTGCAAATAAAGAGGGTTTTATGCTCGAGATTTAACGAGCAGATCATTGAGAAATGCTATCAATCAAAATATCTATAAAGAAAGAACTGATCGTTTAAAATGACAATTTTTAGAAAAATGGTAAGCCAAAATTTTTTTAGAAAGGGGGAGGTCATATTAGTGTGGCGGAGGGGGTGGGATTCGAACCCACGGTACAGTCTCCTGCACGCCGGTTTTCAAGACCGGTGCCTTAAACCGCTCGGCCACCCCTCCAAAACATTTTCAAGATACACGCTTTTACAGGGTTCTTGCCAAAGGTCAACCACCCAAATACAATTCTGAACATTTTTAATGTAATTATTTTTGTCCTTTGATCAATATTTATTTTTAATTTGTAAGATATTTTAATACAACCTAAAAGTGTGTTCTTTTAATTATCAATAACACATCCGTTTTTAAGTGATTTTTCTTGTAAATAGTCGCATCACTTCCTTTAATCCATAACCGGGATGTATTCCTTCTCGCATAAAAAAATTACGTAACGGCGAAAAATTACGTAATAACTCAAATCCAATGCTTCGCATAATATGAATAAGAAACATATTAGAAAGCAGAGTACAATTTAGTGCATGAACAGATGCTGCATGAATAAATATATCAGGTTTACGATATCGATTATAATAGGAAATAATCGTCTTAGGATTAAAATCAGAGGCTTTATTAGATAAAATATCAATTAAAGTTTGAACATCGCGAAATCCCAAATTTAATCCTTGTGCTCCAATAGGAGGAAAAACATGAGCGGCTTCTCCTACTAAAATTGTTCGATTAGCAGCAAAACAACTCGCAATAAGACCTAAGAGAGGGTAGGCTTGAACTGCTGTGTCTACTGTTATCTTACCGAGCATTGATTGCATTTTATCTTCAATCATTTTAGCAATCACTTCAGGCTTCATATTCAATAATTCTTTAGCATGAATGAGATTAGAAACCCATACAAGACTAGATCTATTTCCTGGTAAAGGAACTTGTGTAAAAGGACCATCTTTTGTATGAAATTCATTCGATATATTATTATGAGGCAAAGTATGTAAAAAATTTAAGATAAGAGCTGTTTGTGGATAGTTCCATTGTTTCACATTAATTCCAGCTGCTTGCCGTGCTAAAGAGTTCCGTCCATCAGCTGCAATAATAAGTGATGCTTGAACTAACTGACCATCTGAAAGAGTAACACATACATGATCTTGTTGATGATGAAAGGATTTTGCTAAAGAAGAAAACTTTACAATATCTGGTTTATGCGTGATGGCATGCATTAAAGCATTGTTTAGTGTGGAATTAGGTATATTATAACCAAAAAATTCTTCATTAATCTCAGAAGAATAAAAACTTATAGTAGGAGAGCGTATAATCCTAGATGTTGCATCAGTAATTCTTATTGAGGATAAAGCTGCAGCATGACATTTGATAGTATCCCAAATGTTAAGCTTTTGAAGCATACGAATTGCTGGCATCATAAGAGCAGATGTCCTTAGTTCATTCGTATGGAGAGGCAAACCAATAAGAGAAACAGAATAACCTTCGTGTGCAAGATTAAGCGCTGTTAGCATACCAACTGGACCTGTACCAATAACAGCTATATCGCTATGTCCGTTTTTTTTAGATATCACAATAATTTAATTCTTTTTAATTTATCAATTATTTTAAAGACAAAAAAAGTATTTTTTTCTTATTGCATAACCTAATAAATATTACGATACAAAAAAGTAATAAATTTTGTATTTTTTTATAGATCAATCATACAAAAAAAATAATATAGTCATAGGGTATGGGGGTAGATAAAGAGTTGAGAAATGAGAATAAAAAAATTGAAACTTAAATCAAACTGTTTGTGCAAAAAAACAATAATAGCACCACAAGCGAGAGCTTTTTCTGTCCACTTGCTAACAGCTTCAGGTTCATTTTTAGCATTTCTTTCTTTAATATCTGCATCTGAAAAAGAGTGGATTACTATGTTTTGTTGGCTTGGACTTGCTCTTCTTATTGATGGAATCGATGGGCCAATTGCACGCAAACTTGATGTTAAATCTGTACTGCCAACGTGGTCTGGTGAATTATTAGATAACATTATTGATTATGTAACTTATGTTTTAATCCCAGCTTTTGCGCTTTATCAAAGCGGTTTTATGGAACCAGGATTATCGTTTTTATTAAGTGCTATTGTTGTTATTTCTTCAGCTATCTACTACGCAGATACTGAAATGAAAACAAAAGAGAATTTTTTTAAAGGATTTCCTGTAGTTTGGAATATGATGCTTTTCATGCTTTTTGTGGTAAAGCCAGGAGAATGGATTGTTTTTATCACTGTTTTGCTTTCAGCAATTCTTTCTTTTTTACCGATTTATTTTATTCATCCAGTAAGAGTTATTCGTTTACGCATGTTTAATCTTCCAATTTTTCTTATATGGTGTGTTTTCGGCGCTGCTGCACTTTATTATCAGTTTAATACCCCATATTGGGTTAAGGTTGGAATTTCAATTACTGGCATCTATATTTACTGTATTGGGGCTATCATGCAGTTATTCCCCAAATTAGGTGCACAAAAGAATAATTAGATAAATATTTCAGAGCATATTTTTTGTGTGTTTATTAAAAAGTTCCATAATATATATTATGCAATTACAAGATAAACACTGTACGGTAGCAGCTTGTTTCTTTTACTCTAATTTTCAGCTTCAATTTCAAAGCTAAGTCCTTGATATGCTGGTTCAACATGCGATGGAACGTATTTTATAATATCGTCATAATCTAGCGAATTATCCATATGTGTTAATATCGCTCGTTTGGGCTTAAGATAATTTATCCAATATAATGCTTGATCAACCGAAAAATGACTAGGATGAGGTTTAAATTGAAGAGCATCAATAATTAAAACATCCAAATTCATAAGACCTGGAAGTATTTTTTCAGGAAATTGGTTCACATCTGTGCAATAAGCAACATTGCAAATACGAAAACCCAAAGAATGAATAGTACCATGAATCTGTAAATGTGTGTTAAAAGTAATCTCTCCACCCTGCCCGCTAATTGTGAATTTACTCTCTTCATCTATAAGATGCGCTTTTAAAATGGGAGAATAACATGATCCCTTTGGCGTTTGGAAGCAATAACCAAAAGCCTTATTAAGGTGCTCTAGCGTGAATGCGTTTGCATAAATATCTATTAAACACTTTTGTGCAAGTGCATAGCTACGTAAATCGTTAATACCATGGGTGTGATCTGCATGAGGATGCGTGTAAATAGCAGCATTAAGATGGCTAACACGCATATCTAACATTTGTGATCGAAAATCTGGACCAGTATCAATAATAACAGTTGTTTTTAAGCCTGATTTTTGAATTCTCTCAACTAATAAAGAAGTTCTATAACGCTTATTTTTAGGATTATTCGGATCACACGCTCCCCAAAAACCATTAGGACGCGGAACTCCTGGTGATGAACCACAACCCAATATCGTAAATCGGTAGCAATCAGACATTCTTTTTATCTTATTTCATTTTACTAAACAAACGAAAGGCATTTTGTGTTGTGATCTGAGCCGTTTCTTCAATGCTCAAACCAAGAATTTCAGCTAGCACAGCTGCAGTATAACATACAAAAGATGGCTCATTTATTTTGCCACGATGAGGCATTGGTGCTAAAAATGGCGCATCTGTTTCAACTAATAAACGTTCATGAGGTACACTCTTTGCTATTTCACGAATTTTAAGTGCATTTTTAAATGTGAGAATACCTGAAAAAGATACATACCCACCAAGTTCAATACCAGCACGAGCAAGCCGCGTTCCAGATGAATAGCAATGAAGAATAAAGGGAAACTCCCCCTCCTTCATTTGTTCATATAATATTTGCTCCATATCTGTATCAGCATTGCGTGAATGAATAACAAGAGGTAGCTGTGTCTCTCGAGAAGCAATAATATGTTCTAGAAAGCTTTTTTTTTGCTCTTGCGGTGAAGAATAATCATAATGATAATCAAGTCCAGCTTCACCTAATGCAACAATTTTAGAATGCTTTGATAAGTGAATAAGGTCTTCAGCTTTAATATTTTGTTCTTCATGCGCATTATTGGGGTGTGTTCCAACAGAACAAAAAATTTGATCATAATTTTGTGCAATCATTAAAAGCTTATCCAATTTATGAACATATGTTGAAATCGTTATCATACGTCCAATATCAGAAGTTAGAGCTCGTTGAATAACACCATCTAAATCTTGTGCAAAATCTTCAAAATCAAGATGGCAGTGTGTATCAATTAGCATCATGAATATCACCCTTTTCAAGGATATATCGAGGAAAAATTGCTTCTGGTGGTGGAAGATCAGTCCCTTCCTCAATCCTTAAACTGCTTATATGGTGCAACAATCGATTGTCTTCAGGAATGGCAAGACTGTCAAGAAGCTTAGCAGCTGATTGCGGAATGAAAGGCAAAAGCATAATACCTATCCGTCGCAAACTTTCCACAGTTACATAAAGAACTGTACAAAATCTTTTTGGATTATTTTTACGTAAACTCCAAGGTTCTTCACTAGCAAAATAGCGATTAGCATTTGCTATAACTGAAAAAATAGCTGAAAGTGCTAAATGTGGTGCCTGACATGACATGGTTTGGCGTGCTACTTCAAGCGCTTGAAGAGATTGTTCCAAAAGCTGTTGATCCTGAGTTAAAAATGTATCTGGAACAGGAACTTTTGCATCGCAATTCTTTTGCAGCATAGACAAAGAGCGTTGTGCCAAATTCCCAAGATCATTAGCAAGATCTGCATTGACACGGTTAACCAAACTATCATGGCTATAACTACCGTCCTGCCCGAATGGTACTTCACGAAGGAAAAAATAACGCACTTGATCAACACCATAATGATCAATCATTTTAAAAGGATCAACGACATTTCCGATAGACTTTGACATCTTTTCACCGCGGTTGAACAAAAAACCATGTGCAAAAATACGCTTAGGCAATTCAATTCCCGCTGATAGTAAAAATGCTGGCCAATAAATTGCGTGAAAACGAATAATGTCTTTACCAACGACATGAACATTAGCAGGCCAGTAATCACGTTTTTGCGCAGTATTATCAAAAAAGCCAATGGCTGTAAGATAATTTGTCAGTGCATCAACCCAGACATACATCACATGCTCTGGATTATTAGGAACAGAGACTCCCCAATTGAAATTAATCCGTGAAATAGAAATATCTTTCAAGCCTGATTTAACAAAACTTATAATCTCGTTACGTCGTTCATTAGGACCAATAAAATCAGGATATTTTTCATAATGTTCAAGCAGAGCGTCTCCATAACGAGAAAGTCTAAAAAAATAACTTTCTTCTTCATTCCATTCAACTGGAGATCCTAGCTCTTTCTCACAACGGATTCCGTTTTCTCTAATTTCAGTATCCTTTTGCTCATAATAAGATTCTTGGCGAACTGAATACCAACCAGCATAGCGATCAAGATAAATATCGCCATTGGCTTCCATTTTTTTCCACATCACTTGACAGGTTTGATGATGCCGCTCTTCCGTTGTGCGAATAAAATCATCGTTAGAGCAATTTAATGCCGTTAGCATTTTTTGAAAAAGAGCACTATTACGATCGGCAAGTTGTTGAGGTGTTATATTTAACGCTTCTGCTGTTTTTTGCATCTTGAGACCGTGTTCATCTGTACCAGATAGAAAAAATACATTTTTTCTATCTAATCTCTGAAAACGGGCTAATGCATCACTTGCAATAGCATTATAAGCATGCCCAATATGCGGAGCGCCATTAGGATAAAAAATTGGAGTTGTTATATAATACGTATCAGACATGTTATTATCCACTTTAAAACGTAAGAAAAGAAATATAATGGCATAACGCTTGTCATATTGTCATGGAAAAAGCTTACGTTTGTTGAATAATCTTATGAATTTTAAAAAGAAGATTGATAATAAATTGTTTTTTATCAAGATTAAATAACTGCATTTCTAATATTTCTTGATGAATATTCTGCCATATTTGCGCATATTTTTTTGATAAAGCAAGAGCTCCTTGCTCAGCGAAGAGGATAGCTTTTTTTTGAATCCTATCAAGAATTTCATCACAAAATTGTTGAAATTGGATATCCAAATCAAATGATGAAAGTGCTTGAGCAAGGTTATGGACAATAGCTAGGTTACAGGTAGATTGCTTGAAAAGATTATCAAGGGTTTTAGCAATTTCAAATCCACCATAGCTAATAAGTAATGCTGCTTTCCGAGGCCTACCTTCAGATTTCTGAATAATCATTTTAACAGTTTCTTCATCGCTTAGCGCTTGCTTAGGTATAATATGCGAAATTACTTGTTTCATTTCGTCATCATGCAATGATCGCAACAAAACTTGTTGGCATCGTGAACGAATCGTTGAAAGCAATTTTCTTGAAGAATGCGTAATAATAATGAATAAAGTTTTTTCTGGAGGTTCTTCAAGTGTTTTAAGAATTGCATTAGCGGCATTTCTATTCATATCATCTGCAGGATCAATGATAACAACACGCCACTCACCATTTCGCGATGTTTGCTTCAAGAAATACATCATATTGCGAATGTCATCAATTGATATACCTGTTTTGAATTTTTTTGTTTTTGAATCAAAACGACGTGCAACATAGACAAGATTAGGATGACTCCCCTGCGCAATTTGGCGCCATATAACTGAATCATACTCTGGTTGTAAAAATCCATTCTCTTGATTGCTTAAAATATTCCAAGCAAAGTGAAACGCCAACGTCGCTTTGCCAATTCCTCGCTCTCCTTCAAATAATAATGCGTGGTGTAAACGTTTTTCCTTACGAAGCTGAGCTAAAAAATGACGAACCTCTTCATGACCAATGATAATATTATTTTGTAATGGCGATAAAATTCCTTCAATATCATCATGTTGGCGCAAAAAGTTAATATCGTTCATGAAGAATGATCCAGTATTACCTGATGACAAATATCTTTTATTTGGCAAGCAATTTCTTCTACTGTACCTGTTGCATCAATGACCTGAATCCTATTAGGTTCATTTTTTGCTAATTGAAGGAAAGCTTGTCGTCTTTGTTCTTGAATCTTCAATTCATCTTTTTCAAAATGATCAATTATTCCAGATTCTTTTCTTCGCAATTTTACACGCTCCATACTAGATATTGCAGGTACATCTAATAAAAATGTTAAATTGGGCATCACCCCATTTATACCAATACATTCTAAAATAGAGAGAAGATAGGAATCTACTTTATTATTTAATCCTTGATAAACGCGTGTAGAATCAATAAATCGATCACATAAAACAATCTTACCTGCTTGCAAAGCAGGCTTAATAACTTCAGCAACGTGATCAGCCCGCGCTGCTGTAAATAAAACTGCTTCAATAAATGATCCATATTGGATTGCACTACCTGATAGTAAAATATAGCGTATAATCTCTGCGCCTGCGGTGCCTCCAGGTTCTCTTGTTATAACAACTTCATATCCTTTACTACGGAAGTAATGAGCAAGCAAAGAAATTTGAGTTGTTTTACCTACGCCTTCCCCTCCCTCAAATGTAATAAAATAACCCAACACGTATAAACCTTAATTCCTTATTTAGTGTAGATTATAAATTAGTGTAGATTTATGCCCGTAATTATATAGATCAGCTATTATTTTATAAAATGCATCTTTGTTTTTTGTAAAAAATCTTTCAAAAAACTGCAATTAAGGGAAACAGAATTCTGTAATCTACTGCAAATAAACGCGTGACCAATTATATTTTTCTTTTCAAAAATTATTTAAAATCAAAAACTTAACAATTAGCCATTTCTTCTGAAATAAGAAAAATTATATCTGATTTATTTACAGAAAAACCCCAGTGTATGATGATATAGGTTTATCAGCTAAAATTGGACCAATTTCTGGCAATTTTATCCAAGAAGATTTCTTTTGGTTAATAACAACCTTCGTTAATTTCTTTTGACTCTCTCCGTTCAATGCTAAAGACACAGTATCTTTCTTCTTTTCTTCAATATCTGCTAACGCTAACATCATAAGCGAAGTATAATTTCCAGGCTTATAAGAGGCCATTAAATAATCACCGTCATACTTATTAATCGGTGCTTCACTGACATATTCCACTTTAACGTCTACTATTCCATCATCTTTGAAGCCAAGCATTATTGCAGCCTGTTTTGATAAATCAATAATTCTATTTTTCATATAAGGACCACGATCATTAACTCTAACAATGATAGAAGAAGCGTTTTTTAAATTAGTAACACGAACATAGCTAGGTAAAGGCAGTGTAGTATGGGCTGCTGTTAAAAGATTCATATCGTAAATTTCACCATTTGCAGTTAAGCGTCCATGGAAATATTCACCATACCACGATGCTTGCCCAACGCGTTTATAATTTGGATCAGCTTCTGGATAATACCATTTTCCTTTTATTTTATAAGGTTTGCCAACAGAGACCTGTTTATTTTTGTTTTTTGATTTATTTTGTTGATTTGCAGGTTTTGGAGACATAGAAGATTTTTTTATTTTCATTACACCAGATGTCTTGTTGTCTTTAGAGTCTTTCACTGCAAGTTGTGTTGTTTTGCTTGCGCAGGCCGTCAATAATCCAGCAGTAGCTATTATAAAGGAAAATTGAAATGCCAGCTTAATAATCGAGGTCAATTTCTTTTTACTCTTTAAAAACATTTTTAACCCGCCTATTTATTCTCTATTAGCTTTTCTGATTGCGTTCACTGCATATAATTAAGAAAAATTCATTCTAGTAGAAGAAATACTTATATGCTCAATAGAATTTGGGATTATTCTCAAAAGTATTTTTTATCAAGGGGGTAATGTAATACGTTAATATAATATAAAAAAATATTTATTAAGCACTGTAAAAATTTAGATATCATTTTAATATATTTTCAAAAATAAAATTAACAAAAACAATGTATTAAGATATAAAATTACTAATAGAACATAACAATCTAATATAAATAAGCAAAAAATTATTCCCTGTGAACAACAACTACACATTGTTTATTCATGAAATAAAAAAGATACATTTCAGCGAATCATCTTATTAATTTTTGATCAATTTTTATGGAATAGTAGATGGTGAGCGCGCAGGGATTCGAACCCTGGACCTACTGATTAAAAGTCAGTTGCTCTACCAGCTGAGCTACGCGCTCCCAAACAAAAACACTTTGTGTGCAGGAAGTAAGTGGAACATAAGGTTGACTTTTCATTTGGTCAATACTTTTTATTCTTCTTCAATATATTTATCATGAAGAGTTATAATCTAAATATTGAAAATACGCTTTGTATAAAAATAAATTAATTTTTACTTTCTGAATTAAAAAACAAAGTAAATATTTTTTTTCTTTTTCTATTTTCTTTTTTGATTAAGTATACGGATCTATTTTTACTCATTCATAATCATATCAAAAACTTGTGCTCTCTCCTTTTTTTGTGAAATGAAGATTATACATTAAAATTTGCTCTAAAAATTATAAAATAACACTAAATATCAAAGCATTGATCTGATTATTGTTAATAAATACAATGGAATTTAAAAAGAAAAGAGTTTTTTATCAAGTAAATGGCTTGGACGCACATTTGTTAAAGCACGTATCATAGTATCTTTTCGTCCTGGCATTCTTTTTTCGATATCATTGAGCATTACCTTCATTGCATTGCGTTGTAGGCCGTCTTGACTGCCACAGAGATTACAAGGAATAATAGGAAACTGCATTGCTTGAGAAAATTTTTCCATATCTTCTTCAGCAGCGTAAACAAGAGGACGCAAAACAAAAAGATCACCTTCATCATTGATAAGCTTTCCAGGCATAGCTGCTAATCGGCCACCATGGAATAGATTCATAAAAAATGTTTCTAAAACATCATCACGATGGTGTCCAAGAACTAAAGCAGAACATCCTTCTTCACGAGCAATACGGTATAGATGCCCACGTC
Organism: Bartonella bacilliformis KC583; assembly: GCF_000015445.1. Lineage (NCBI taxonomy): Bacteria > Pseudomonadati > Pseudomonadota > Alphaproteobacteria > Hyphomicrobiales > Bartonellaceae > Bartonella > Bartonella bacilliformis. The sequence goes on from NC_008783.1 coordinate 845,104, forward strand.
GTAACCGAGAACAAAGTGAACAATATGTTTGCGTTTGTGCTAACTTACCTGTAACAATTGAATAAGTATCCTGATATTCAATACGGTGTGGAATTTTATAAGATTTCAAAAAATCAGGAAGAATATGCTTTGGAAAACCTGGTTGTCCTTGATCAAGGTTACAAGCTAAAATTTCAACAGGTAACAAACCACGCCACTTTAAATCAAGGAGAAGTGCTAGTAAGCCATAAGAATCTTTTCCCCCGGATAAAGCAACAAGCCATTTTTCTCCTGAGGATAACATAGAAAAATCATCGATTGCTTGCCGCATGTTGCGTAAAAGCCGTTTACGCAATTTATTAAATTCTACAGTTGAAGGGGCATTCCGAAACATCGGATGGCAATCATCAAATCCTTCTTTTAAAAAATCATCTATATTTATGTTTTTTTCCATTGCCTGGTATTCAAGTTGGAGCTTTATTTATAAAGAACACATCTCCATCACTTTATAGCAATGTATAAATCAGTAAAAAGTAGATTATTTCAATCTACGTTAAATTACAGTCTGAAATTGAATTAAAGCAATAAGAGACAACGCTACATACAAAGACTCTCTTTGTACAAAACCACTCTGCCAAAGACACTTGCTTATCTTCTTACAAAGCAAAGAAAAAATGCCTCTGGCATAAATAAAAAATAACGTCTCATGTAAGGTAATTTAACGAGAATAAAACTCAACAACCAAATTAGGTTCCATCTGAACTGCATAAGGAACATCTGAGAAAGCAGGAATACGGACAAAAGTTGCCTTCATCTTGCTATGATCAGCCTCAATATAATCAGGAACATCACGCTCATTTAGTTGCGTAGCTTCCAAAACCAAAAGAAGCTGCTTTGACCTTTCTCGTATTTCGATAACATCACCTGGTTTACAACGATACGATTGAATATTTGTGCGTCGACCATTCACATTCACATGACCGTGATTAATAAATTGACGAGAAGCGAAAATAGTAGGTACAAATTTTGAACGATAAACAATCGCATCTAAACGTGATTCTAAAAGACCGATGAGATTTTCACCAGTATCTCCACGGCGACGAACGGCTTCTTGATAAATTTTACGAAATTGTTTTTCTGAGATATCGCCATAAAAACCTTTTAACTTCTGCTTAGCACATAACTGCACACCATAATCAGAAAGCTTTCCTTTACGACGTTGACCATGCTGACCAGGACCATATTCACGGCGATTAACTGGAGACTTCGGACGACCCCAGATATTTTCTCCTATACGGCGGTCAATTTTATATTTTGCTGATTCGCGCTTACTCATCGCATTCCCTTTAAATAAAAAGAAGATTAAAAATTTAATCTTAAGGAAACGCACCCTCCTCTGCCTTCAAAAATGAAGACTGACAGAATAGCTTTCTCATAATTCAAAAGCTATCCACGGGACACGTTAGTGAATGTTACTTTTTTCAAAAGAAAAATAGTGACTTTCTTCTATTCATCTCATACTCCAAAGTCAACTCCCTTCATTATATTGAGGTTAAATCTTTGCAGCAAACGCTCAGTTACAAAATCTATATTTTGCGATGTAAACAAAGCATAATTTTTAATATTCTTCTTTGAACTTTTATTTTTCATTGTTTCTAGCAACAATGATCTTGTATGTCTAGCTATAGCTTTTGCTGGATCAATCCAATTGACTGACCATAAAGCCTGCTTATGAAATAAGCTGATCAAAAAAGGATAATGCGTGCAAGCTAAAACAATAACGTCAGTATATTTGCCATTTTTCTCAACAAAGCACGGCAAAATTTCGTGACGTAATTCTTCGTAATCAATAGGATAACCACGTAAATAATTTTCAGCAAATGTAGCAAGTTTTTTGCTTCCAACCAATTCTACATGGCATTGATTTGCAAAAGAACTAATTAATTCATGTGTATATGCTCGCTTAACTGTTCCAGGAGTTGCCAAAACTGAAATTAAACCAGATTTTGTTTGTGCAGCTGCGGATTTAATCGCAGGAACAGTTCCTACGAAAGGAATATGAGGAAATTCTTGTCGTAAATCTGATATCATGAGTGTAGAAGCTGTATTACAAGCAATCACACATAAAGCAGGAGTATATAATTTTAGAAGATTTGTAAAAACTTTTAAAATACGGCCTTTTAAGACATCTTCTTCCCATGCACCATAAGGGAATCCCGCATCATCAGCAACATAAACAAATTGCAATTCAGGAATAAGGATACGTGCTTCCTTCAATACCGTTAATCCACCAATACCACTGTCAAAAAAAATAACTGGTTTCTCACTCATCAGTATTCACATTTTCTTATTTTTTTACGATCGCGCTCTGCAGGTGCACCACTGCCCCGTGGAAATTTAGGCGAAAAATGATTTAATGAAGATACAATTCCACGTAACAATCTAACCTCAGATTCACTAAAATTAGCGCGTGTAAAAACAGAACGCATATTTGAAACCATTATCTCTTTACGCTCTTGCGGCCTAAAATATCCACGAACATCCAAAGCATCCTCTAACTGAAATAAAAGACCATGAAGTGTTTCTCTATCAGCCAGCTTCATCTCTTCTGCACGAAAAGCTGTATCGCTCACATTCTCTAAACCTGATTTCATCCACTCATAAGACATTAATAGGACAGCTTGTGCAATATTGAGTGATGCAAAAGCAGGATTAACTGGAAAAGTAACAATTTCATTTACAAGGCTGATTTCATCATTTTTCAAGCCCCATCTTTCTCTTCCAAATAAAATACCTGTTTTATGTCCGAGATTTTCATGCTGACGTAAAATACTTGCTGCTTCTACAGCACTTTTGATAATTTTAAAGCCATATCTTTTACGCGCTGTTGTGCCAAAAATATAATGTAAATCTGCAATTGCATCATGTAGTGTATTAAAAACTAAAGCATTATCTATTACGTGATCCGCTTTGCTAGCCGCAGCTTTAGCTTTGTCATTTGGAAATGTTTCTCGAGGGTTGATTAAACGCAAATCAGATAGCCCAAAATTTGCCATTGCTCTTGCTACCATGCCAATGTTTTCAGGTAATTGCGGTTCAACTAAGACAATGACTGGACCATCCATCACATTTTTACAATTTCTATTTGTTCCAGCCATCATTTCACCAATTTTTGTACAGAATAATTTCTACCGTTATTTTTTTAAACTCAATCACGCATTGATTTTCTTCTACGCAATGATATCCTTCCCTAATGTTATCTGGAAGTAAAAAATATTCATCTCATTTACCAAAAAGGACGAGCAAAATTTCCTGAAATCAAAACAAACATAATTTAGCGAAAAAATCACTCAGCTCTTATCATTTGCTATAATTTTGATCCTATTTATAAATGTAAATCTGATAAAACCTTAAAATCAAGAGTGGAATTTTATGCTATAAAATGTCAGGTAAATGTGAAAGGGTATTTTTCTGATTCATCAAGTGAAAGTAAAAAATAGCAAAAAAATGGTTGATTATATTGAGTACAATGAAACACCTCTAAAATTTAATGGGAAAATTCGTATTTTTGATGATTATGCTTTTGCTGAAATGCGTAAAGTGGGTCAGATTGCCGCGGAATGTCTTGATGCACTCACAGATATTATAAAACCTGGTATTACAACACAAGAAATTGATGATTTTATTTTCATTTTTGGAGCGGAGCGAGGTGCCCTACCAGCAGACCTAAATTATCGCGGATATAGCCACTCATGCTGCACATCTATCAATCATGTTGTCTGCCATGGTATACCAAATAAAAAATCTTTGCAGGAAGGTGATATCGTCAATGTCGATGTAACATTCATTCTGAATGGTTGGCATGGAGATTCAAGCCGCATGTATCCTGTTGGAAAAGTTAAGCGCGCTGCAGAACGATTACTAGAAATAACTCATGAATGCCTTATGAGAGGAATTGAAGCCGTAAAACCTGGAGCAACCACAGGTGATATTGGTGCAGCCATTCAGCGTTATGCAGAATCTGAACGGTGTTCAGTTGTAAGAGATTTTTGTGGTCATGGAATTGGTCAACTTTTTCATGATGCACCTAATATTCTTCATTACGGAAATCCAGGAGAAGGCGAAGAGCTTAAACAAGGCATGATATTCACAATTGAACCCATGATTAACTTAGGTAAACCACAAGTTAAAATTTTATCTGATGGTTGGACTGCTGTTACACGTGATCGCTCTCTTAGTGCGCAATATGAACATACAATTGGTGTAACAGATCAAGGATGCGAAATATTTACTCAATCTCCCAAAAATATTTTTTATATTCCTAATTCATGTGCCTAAGTAAATGTAGAAATATCATGGCCAAAAAAATAAATAAAAATGAATTTGCTCAAAGCGATCATTTTGAACACATACCAAATGTTCTGCATGACCCAACAACAAATACAAAAAACGAAAAACTTAAGAAAAAAACTTCACTAACAAATAATCATTATCAAGGACATCGTGAACGTCTTCGTAAACGATTTTTAGATACGAAAGGCAATGCAATCGAAGATTATGAGTATCTTGAATTATTGCTTTTTCGTACTATTCCTCGTGCAGACACCAAACCAATTGCTAAAAAATTAATAGAGCGTTTTGGTTCGTTAGCTGATGTTTTAGGAGCTGATATTCATAGACTTCAAGAAATTGAAGGATGTGGTCCAGCGTCTGCAATAGATTTAAAAATCATTTCAGCAGTTGCAGGACGTTTTGCTCGTGCACAATTGTCTAAACGTGATATTTTTTCATCATGGGATAAAGTGTTAGCTTATTGCAAAGCTGTTATGGCTCATGAAACACGCGAACAATTTCGTATTTTATTTCTTGATAAAAAGCATGGTCTTCTTTCCGATGAAGTGCAACAAACTGGAACCATTGACCGCACCCCTGTTTATCCCCGTGAGGTCGTATCTCGAGCTCTAGAATTATCCGCATCAGGAATTATCTTAGTTCACAATCATCCTTCAGGCGATGCTTCCCCTTCTCAAGAAGATATATCAATGACGTATAGATTGAAGGATGTAGCAAATGCATTAGATATCACTCTCCATGACCATCTCATCATCGCACGTAACGATTATATAAGCTTTAAAGCATTGAAACTTATATAAAATCCAATTGAATAAAGAAAAAATCTTTATCTAATTATAATCATACATTAATTTTCTAAATCTACATCCAATATAGCCATCGAAAAATTGTAGGATAGTTCATCTTCATCCTCATCTCGATAAATAATACCTAAAAACTCATCTCGGATATAAACTTCACAAGAATCATCTTTTTTCGGCCGCGCTTTTACCTGCAATGCTGAATTTTGGAAGATTGTTTTAAAATAATTATCAAGTTTTTTTATTTCATCAGCATTCACCGTGCTCTCCTGAATTTAAAGATTAACAACTAATTCCTTGTTGGCAGATAAGCTACTCCTATGATTCTGTAAAGATTGTAAAAAATTTTTAATCACTATCTTTTTGTTTTTTTCATAAAAATAAGAAAATATATTAGAATTGGAAAAAAGCTTTATAAATCATAGGTCAAATAATAGGAAAACGAGCAAGAAAATCGATAACGCCTTTTTTATAAATCTTATCTCCTACAGCAAGCATATGATTTCGATTAGGAATTTGTAATGCCTCGCCATTTGGTAATAAAGCCGCTAATGGTTTTGCTTCACCACTAATTTCATCCAGTGAACCAACTGCAACGAGAGAGGGTTGTTTGATCTGAGAAATCTCATATTCTGTTAATTCTTGTTTTGATGTCATGATACATGCTGCCAAAGCACGTTTATCACTTTTATTTTTGTCCGCAAATCTACGAAACATTAAACCACGTGAATTTGTAATAGTTGAAACATCTTCTGCTAAAAGAGCTTCTGCAACAGGTTCCCAACTCCCTGCTCCTGTTACCATACCTATACCTAATCCACCAAAAACAACACTATGCACATATGTTGGATATAAAAGAGTCATAAACGCACTAATGCGCGCACCCATGGAGTATCCCATAACATGAGCTTTAGGTAATTCTAAATGCTGAAGTAATTTAGCAGCATCACTCGCCATCAATTGCGGCGTATAAAATGAAGGATTATAACTTTTGTCTGAATCACCATGTCCACGATTATCAAGAGCAATAACACGATAACCTGCTTCAATAAGACAAGAAAACCAGCCTGTTTCATACCAATTGATACGTGCAGAAGATCCAAAACCGTGAATCAATAAAATAGGCTCTCCTCGCCCTTCTTCATAGTAAGCAAACCGCAAACCATCATGTTCAAAAAAACGAATATTTTCTACTGTCATTCTTTAATTACTCTCACATTTTCCACAAATAGCAGGATGAATAACACGCTGTCCTTTTTGTATTTTTTTTTCAAAAACTTCACCAGCATTAACTTCAATAGCAAAAGTTGCAGGCATTTTTGATGAAATTATTTCTGTTGAAAATGGAGAAAGCTTTTCAAAAATGGAAACAATGTCCCCTTCAGAATTTAAAAAAATCATATCCAAAGATAAAGGCGTATTAGCCATCCACATAAAAATCTGCTCATTATTCATCAAATTTTTAAATAACATTGCACGGTTGCGAGGAAAATCAGTGCGATACATCAAACCCGCCTTTGATTGAACTGGAGAAAAGGCAAGCTCTACTTCATAAGAGATAATCCCCTGCTCCGTCTTTATTTTTAAAGGAATTAAATCAATAGGAATCTGTATAGGATTTTGTGCTAAAGCTGTATTTATTTCTACACAAAAAAAGACAGAAAAAATTAAAAAAACTATCTTTTTAAAAAAATTTAACATTTTACTCTTGATCATTTAGGATTTAAAATTTTTTGTGAAACAACAAAAGAAATAAAAATTAAAAAAAATAATGATAAAATAGAAGGCTATCCTATAGTTTATTAATGCGTAGCAAATGGAAGTGCTATATCAGGATAAATTTCTGCTGTCATCAACCCCTTTTCCCCTTTGCCAAAACGCACAATAACAACCTGACCAGCACGCAGTTCTGTTAAACCAAAACGACGCAATGTTTCCATATGAATAAAAATATCCTCTGTTCCTTGTCCTCGACTAAGGAAGCCAAATCCTTTATCACGATTAAACCACTTAACGATTGCACGCTCCAAACCACTTTCAGGAGAAACCGTAATATGTGTACGCACCGGAATTTCTGACGGATGAACAGCCGATGATAAATCAATAGACTTCACTTGGATACATTTTAATCCTCGTTTAGTTTTTTTTACAGAACAAACAACCTTAGCACCCTCCAAGGCTGTTTGAAAACCGTCTCGCTGCATCACACTAATATGTAATAATATATCAGGAAGTTTAGGAAAATCAGGTGTAACAAACCCATATCCCTTACTACTATCAAACCATTTAATGATACCAGTAATTTCAACAATCTCACGATACCCCCCGAGATCTTCTTCCAACGGGGAATGACCCTTCAATGTATCCTTAATTATCATAACCAAACGTAACCCCGCGGGTTTAAATCCTACAAATTGCTTCTCTCATGTTAAGTGAACATTGCCCTCATATTAACAAGTAAGGCCCAAGATAAGATGCCCCCATATTGTCATCCCACTTGATAATATCGATTCTATAATTTACCAATGCTCATCCATAATGCTTAATTTATATGCTTTGTTTAACTCAAAGAAGACATAAAAAGAACCTTCATACAGTAACTGATTTTTATAGTATTTAACTCGCATAGTAATGAAGTTCAAGACAAGGTACTGAAGATTTCAGCTCTGAAATTGAGAATAATTTTATCACAACAGCTATGATAATTTACTTATAACAAATCAAATTCTTCAGCAAACAATCCTATTAATTGACATTTATCTCTTGTTAATTAGTTGAATGCATTAAGGTAGCTTTGAACTTAAAGGTGTGCAGTTAGCACATAAGAAAAATTTCAGGATACTAAGATATAAAATCGAGATCAAGCTATAACTTACTAAAAAACTCCCCTCTAAATTTAGAAAATTTCTTTTTTATAGGGTCTTATCTTTATGGCCACCACTTTTTAGCACTAAATGTTCCTGCAGCCTGTTCTATAATATACGCTATCTGAAGAATGACTTCTTCAGCAAAAGGCTTTCCAATTAATTGCAATCCTAGCGGCAAACCACTTGATGATAAACCTGCAGGCACAGAAACTCCTGGCAAACCTACCATATTAACTGGTACGGTAAAAATGTCATTGAGATACATCGCTATGGAATCATTTTTTATTTTTTCATCAGCAAGGCCGAAAGCTGGTGTCGGTGTTACAGGCGTAAGAATTGCATCAACACCGATAGCAAAACATTGATCAAAATCATTCTTAATCAATGTTCTTACTTTTTGAGCTTTAATATAATAAGCATCGTAATACCCCGATGAAAGAACATAGGTTCCAATCAAAATACGCTGCTTAACTTCATCACCAAAACCAGCTGAGCGTGTCTTCTCATACATTTCAACAATGTCTTTCCCTGGCATACGAAGTCCAAAGCGAACACCATCATAGCGAGCTAAATTAGAAGACGCTTCTGCAGAAGCCACAATGTAATAGGAAGGTAAGGCGTACTTTACATGAGGCAACGAAATATCAACAATCTCTGCTCCTGCTTCTTTTAAGAAATCCATTCCTTTTTGCCAAAGTTCAATAACTTCGGTAGACATCCATTCAAGACGATATTCTTTTGGGATACCAATTTTCATTCCTTTGATTGATTGGCCAATGCATTTTTCATAATCAGGTATTGGTAAGTCAACAGAAGTTGAATCTTTCCTATCAAAGGAAGCCATTGATCTGAGCATAATTGCGCAATCTCGAACATCCCGCCCAATAGGCCCTGCTTGATCTAATGATGAAGCATAAGCTATAGTTCCCCACCGTGAACAACGCCCATAAGTTGGTTTAATTCCTACCGTACCAGTAAAAGCTGCTGGTTGACGTATTGACCCACCAGTATCAGTAGCTGTTGCACCTACACAAAGTCGTGCTGCAACAGCAGCTGAAGAACCACCTGAAGAGCCACCAGGAACAAGCTTTTCATCCGATCCTTTTTTACGCCATGGATTGATAACTGGCCCATAATATGATGTTTCATTGGATGATCCCATAGCAAACTCATCCATATTAAGTTTGCCCAACATAACTGCTCCATCTTTCCATAAATTAGCAGTTACTGTTGATTCATACTTTGGTTTAAAACCATCAAGGATATATGAACACCCCTGAGTATGTACATCATATGTCGCAAAAAGATCTTTAATTCCTAGTGGAATTCCTTCTAAAATACCAGCTTCTCCTTTAGCAAGACGATTATCTGATTCAGCAGCCATTCTCATTGCTTGTTCTGCTGTTACTGCTACATAAGCATTCAAAATTGGATTAGCCAACTCAATCGCTTGCAAATAAGCTTCTGTTAATTCAGTTGCCTTGAAATCGCCTTTTTTTAGGGAATCACGAGCTTGTGCAATTGTTAACATTGTTAAATCGGTCATATTGATTCTCAGTTTTTAAGGTATAAAAAACTATTCGACAATTTTTGAAACAAGAAAGAAATTTTCTTCTGTTACAGGTGCATTTGCCACAATATCCGCGGCCTTATTACCATCTGTGATACTATCCTCACGCGTTCGTAAAGTCATTGGAATCACTGATATTAATGGATCAACTCCTGTAACATCGATTTCATCAAGTTGTTTTGCGAAATCTAAAATAGCATTGAACTTTTTTGTTATACGCTCCGTCTCATTGTCATGGATAGCAATACGCGCTAAATGCGCTATCCGCTTGATCGTTTTATCATTTACAGACATATTATGCATCTTTATTTGAATCTCATTCTGATAT